>DAOTWO010000138.1:0-26196 GCA_034435855.1 Thermomicrobium sp.
CGGATCACCACGAGGTCTTCGATCCGGACGCCGCCCCATCCGGGGAGATAGATGCCTGGCTCGATGGTCACCACATGGCCTGGCTCCAGCACCTGCTCTGACGCTGGCGAGAGCGACGGTGCCTCGTGGACGCGGACGCCAACACCGTGACCGAGGGAGTGGGTGAACGCGTCGCCGTATCCCGCGCGCACGATCACTTCCCGGGCCAACGCGTCGGCCTCACGACCAGTCATACCGGGTCGGATACCCTCCTCAGCCGCCTCAATTGCCGCGAGAACCACCGCGAAGATCCGTTCTAACTGGTCGTCCGCTGTACCGAGCCAGACGGTGCGGGTGAGGTCGGCGCAGTAGCCACCGACGACGGCGCCCATGTCAATGACGATCGGCTCCCCCACCGCGATCGGCCGTTGCGTGGGCCGATAGTGTGGCAACGCACCGTGTGGGCCAGACGCCACCGCAATCGGAAATGCCGTGCCGTCGGCTCCAGCCTCCATCAGTGCTCGTTCCAACCGGAGGGCAACCTCGCGCTCGGTCAGTCCGGGGCGGAGCTCGGCGACGACGGCCTGAAGAGCGGCGTCGGTGATCGCTTGCGCCTGTTTGATCCGTTCCAGTTCGTCCGGTGTCTTGATCGCACGTAAGTCATCCACGAGGGAGCCGACGGGAACCAGCTCAACGTCTTGGCCGAGCGTTTCTTCCAGGACGCGAACGTCGCGGTAGAGAATGGCACGGTCTTCAAAGCCGATGCGGCGGGCCCCAAGCTCTTGCAGAACGGTTGCATCGCCGCGGGCGAAGTCCCGCTCCCGATCGAAGATGCGGAAGCCATGGGCTTCCTGTTGCGCGAGAGCGCTGTTGAGGCGGCTGGTCACTAAGATCGCTTCGTACTGGCTGATCACGAGGTGTCCCGCCGATTCGTTCGGGGGGATATCCTCGCCAGTAAAGCCACTCAGCCAGAAACGATTCGAGGGGTGCGTGATGACGATCGCATCGAGTTCCTGCTCGCGGAGCCGCTCGCGGAGCCGCGCGAGCCGCGTCTCGCTGTTCACTTTTCTGCTCCTTCCGCACGTCGTATCAGGTAGGAAAGCGCAAGTTCATAACTCATCGGACCGAAGCCACAGATCTGCCCGACTGCAACCGGCGCGATGACCGAATGGTGCCGGAACGGCTCCCGTGCGTGGATGTTGGAAAGGTGTACTTCGACCGTTGGGGCCGGCACTGCTGCTACTGCATCACGTAACGCGATACTGTAGTGCGTGAGTGCGCCGGGATTCAGCACAATCCCCGCAACTTCCCAGCCGTAGCGCTGGATCAGGTCAACCAGTTCCCCCTCGTGGTTCGACTGGGCAGTAATCACCTCGTAACCGTGTGCTGCCGCGAGTTCGCGGAGCCGTTGGTCGATCTCCGCCAACGTTGTCGTCCCGTAGATCCCGGGCTCGCGCCGGCCGAGCAAGTTGAGGTTTGGTCCGTGCAGCACAAGGATCCGCTTGGGAGTGCTCACCGGATCCATCCTTTCGCCCGTACGAGATCGGTGCCGAGGAGCCCCAGGAGCACCCGGTATGGCTCTGGGTTGTCCGGATGGTACTCGAAACGTGCGCGCTCGAAGTACTGTACGGTCAACCCGGTCGCCGGATCACGGAACGGCTCGGAAATCGGATAGCCGAACAAGGCGAGCGACTCTCGGAAGGAGATTCCCGGATCGCCGAACTCCAGGCCGTGCGACTGCCAGTAGGAGAGGAAGGGCTCACAGAGTGTGTGACTGGTCTCTGGGAAAAAGCGGCAGCCCGGCGCTGCGGCACTCGCAGGTATCGGCTGGAACGGCTGGCTTCCCAGCAATCCCCGCCGTTGTGCGTCTTCTGCCCCAAGGCGGCCAAGCTGAACCTCATAGGGTGTCCCCGCGAGCTCGGGGTGGTATTCGAAGCGCTGTCGCTCGAAGTATTGGACAGTAAACAGCTGCCCGAGATCAGGATTCATTTCGGTGAACTCCTCGGTCAGCGGATAGCCGAAGATCGGGAGGCCGCCACTTCGTTCCCAGAATGCCTTGAAACCATAGGCGAGAGAATGTCCAGTTTCTGGGAAGTAGCGTCGCTCGGGAGTGGAGGGAAACGCGGGGATACGCGTGGCAGGTGTGTTCAGGCGGGCGAGCTCGTTCCAGACGGCAGGGTCCTCGTGGCCGAGTCGCCAGAGCGCGACACCAGCCAGGCCACGGTCCAATGCCAGCTCGAGCCGCGCGGTCACACTGCGGACGTCAGCATGCCAGACCTCGTGCTGGTGCCCCTGATCGTCGGTGTAGCGGATCCAGGCTTCCTGCTCTGTCTCGTCGTATCCACCTGTTGCGCCAGGACGCCTTCGGAGCTCCTGGACCTGGTCAAAGCGGACGGAGCGTGCTGGCGGACCAGCCGTGATGTCCCAGTCGTACCCGTAGAGCGGGATACCGAGGATAAGCTTCTCCGGTGGGATGCGCGTCGTCAAATAGGCAACAACTCGTTGTACCCACGTCAGCGGGGCCACCGGTCCGGGTGAACCACCAGCGTAGTGAAAATCATAGGCCATTACCACAATGTAGTCGTTGACGTTGGCGAGTGCTCGATAGTCATATGCACCACCCCAGGTTGTCGGCGTATCCGAGGTGCGGGCAACGACAGCTTGCGTCACGAGCTTTCCACGCGGATGGAGTTGGGCTGCGAGTTCCCGCATGAAGGCCGTGAGATGGGGTGCATCACTGGCGTTGACTGCTTCAAAGTCAATGTGGATCCCGTGGTAGCCACGCTGCTCAACCAGTGCAACAAGTCGAGGAATGATGGAAGCCCGGCGCTGTGGATCAGCGATGAGCGGCGTGAATTCGTCCCAGCGCGGAACGTTCTTGATCATCGGCACGATCGTGAGCCCGCTCTCGCGCAAGAAGCGATCAGCGGTCGGATCGCTGAGTTCTTCGATCGATCCGTCAGCCCGCAATTGGAAAAAATACGGTGAAACGATGTCGAGCGTACCAAGATGGTTCTGGAGCGTTGTCCAAGATGTCCGGTCGTAGGTGACGTAGTAGCCCCACCGCAGGAAGGAAGGTGCAGCGCGGACAGACGAGCCTGCTGCAAGAGATGAAAGGGCGTTGAACGCAATCATCAAGACGAGAGCGAGGTGGAGTGCTAGCCTCTGGCGATGTCTCTGGCCCAAAGCTCCTCCTTTCCTACCCTGAATGCGCTCAACCGCGTGGCGCGGCCTGCGCTGCAACGGCCGGGACTGTGACGGTGATTTCGACCGGCTCCGCATATCCCTCGAACGTCGCGGTTCCGCGGAAGCGGATGACTGGCGTGAGGTAGCGCGTACTGCCTTGTCCAGCATCGACCCAGGCGAGCTCCGCGCCCTCGATGCGGGCGGTTCCGTGCAGTGGGAGACTTGCTTGGGTAAAGATCGTTTCGTCCACATCGATCGTCCCGCGGCCACTCACGACGTCCTGCCAAAGCGCTTCGGCAGGGCGAAGACTGTAGGTGGAGGGTTCGAGCGCTGCTGGCCAGGCCACGAATGCCTGACGAATCGTCCCGTCAGTGGCGATCGTCACGGTTGCACCCGGCAACGCTGAGAGCACCGGATTTGGTTCTGCTGGGCCAAAGATGACGATCGTCAACCCAGCCTCTGGGAGGCGCTCATGCACTCTCCCCACGCCGAGCGGCGTCGTTACGAGGCCGTGTCGCTCGAGCCAGCTGCGGGCTGCTTCGATAAGTTCCTCGTCGGAGAGGGTTGCCGCTGAACTCGGAGTTACCGTCGGGGTACTCTCAACGGATGGTGTCTCTTGTGCAGGTGGGGTTGCCGCTTGGTACTGAATCGTAAGATCACTGACCACAAGCTGGCCGGCGGTACTGCGCACAAGGAAGCCACCACCAGGCGTGCTAACTGCCTCGCCCTCAATCCCGAGCGCGCGCGCGAGTTCGGTGACGCTTGTCTCGTCCCAGCGGCGCGCGACGAGCCGATACACCGGTGCCTCTGCTGGCAATGTCTTGAGGTCGAAGCCGAGTTCGTACTGCAGCGTCAACTGACCCGGTGGATAGGCAGGCTGCGGGAGATTCGGTGCCGGAAGTTCGCCGAAAGCGCCGACCACCACCGGAGGCGGTAGCGTCGGGGTCGGCGTCGGGGACGTCGACACAGTTGGAGTGGCAGCCTCATTGGACACGGGTGTTTCGGCACCAGCAGCTGGTGCCGTTGGAGTGACAACGGGGAGCGGTGAGCCTTGTTCAACCGCGACGGGCGACGGCGACGGTGCAGAGGTGGGTTCTCGCAGGAGGCCACGAATCGCCCAGGCGGCGACAATGAGCATCGCGACCAGGGCGAGTGCACCGAAAACGAGAGGGCCTCGCGACTGGCCACCCGCAGCTGTGGGTGCCGGTCTCCGAGAGTGGTTCCTGTTTGGTCTGCGCTGCGTACCACTCGCCACGACCCTCCCCTTCCCGCTCGTTTTCAGAGCGTACCACTGTTGCTGCCTGCCGAGCATTCCAGTGACGAGGGTTCGCCACTCTGGGGCGCGACCAGTTTCGACGTGCTCACGGTGCTCGCCGAAGAGCAGGCTGCCACTCCTCAATGGAGAGGCAGGGTGACAAGATGCCTCCGCACATTCACTCCCCGCACGATCAGCAGACGCACTGGTGACTGGCTGCACGGAAATGGTGAGTCTCTTAAGAGCGAGGAGCTGACCGTCACAGTGGCCAGCTCCCCGTGGACACGCGTTTCATGCCTCGTCAACTGGAGAGGGTTTCCTCCAGGTGCTCAAGGACGCGGTCTGTGAACTGTTCTGTATCGAGCGCACTCTCGCCGGGGCGTGCTAAGTCGGCGGTCCGTGCACCGGCAGCGAGCGCACGGTCAATTGCCTGCTCGACGGCGCTTGCAGCCCGCTCGTCGCCGAGTGTCCAACGCAGGAGCATCGCGGCACTCAGGATGGCGCCAATGGGATTGGCGATCCCTTTGCCTGCGATGTCGGGTGCTGAACCATGCACTGGCTCGTAGAGCCCGAAGCGAACGGCTGGCGACCCGGGACGCTCCGGAGGACGCCCGTGGAGACTAGCCGAGGGAAGCATACCGAGGGAACCAGCAAGCACTGCTGCTTCGTCACTCAAGATATCGCCGAAGAGGTTCTCCATCACCAGGACATCGAAGTCACGTGGACGTGCAATCAGGCGCATCGCGCAAGAGTCGACGAGTTGATGCTCGAGCGTTACGTCCGGGTAACGTGCGCCGATCTCGCTGGCGATCTCGCGCCAAAGTGCCGACGTGTTGAGCACATTCGCCTTGTCCACGCTCGTCACCTTGCGGCGGCGCGCCCGGGCAAGCTGAAACGCCAGGTCGACAATGCGAGCGATCTCCTCTTCCCGATAGGGGAGAGTATCGACCGCCCAGCGCCCGCTTGGTTCGCGCCGGAGCTCCGATGGCTGACCAAAGTAGAGGCCACCGGTCAGCTCGCGCACGACGATCAAGTCGACACCACGCACGACATCCGGCTTGAGCGGTGTCGCCTCAGCGAGCGCATCAAAGACGCGCACCGGGCGGAGATTGGCGAAGAGGCCGAGCTCTTTGCGGAGCCGTAAGAGTCCAGCTTCAGGACGTGCCGCCTTCGGCAGGTGATCCCATTTGGGGCCACCAACAGCGCCAAGGAGAACAGCATCGACCGCGCGAGCACGCTCGAGTGTCTCGTCGGCGAGCGGAGTGCCATAGGCATCGATCGCGCAACCTCCGACGAGGTCTTCCTCGAACGAGAAGTGGTATCCACGGCGTGTACCGACTGCCTCGAGTACCCGCCGTGCCGCGGCGATGACTTCCGGGCCAATTCCGTCACCGGGAAGCAGCAGTAGCCGTACCTCGCTCACTGGCCGGCCTCCGCTGCCTTGCGCGCCTGGATGCGCTCGCGGACGGCATTGAGGAGCCCGCCGGCGCGGATGATATGCTGGATGAACTCGTCATACTGAGTCGCCTTATACGTCTTCCCGGTGCGGAGGTTGCGGACGATCCCGTTCTCCGTGTCGATCTCAAGCTCGTCACCAGTCTCGGTTTCGCGCACCGCATCAGGCGCTTCCACGACCGGGAGTCCAATGTTGATCGCATTGCGGAAAAAGATCCGTGCAAACGACTCAGCGACGACCGCTTGCACGCCGGCCGCTTTAATCGCGATCGGCGCGTGCTCGCGCGAGGAGCCGCAGCCGAAATTTCGGCCAGCTACGATGATATCGCCAGGGCGCACCTTCGCCGCGAACTCGGGATCGATGTCCTCCATGACGTGCTGTGCCAGCTCCTGGGGATCGATGGTCACCAGGTAGCGTGCGGGGATGATGACGTCGGTGTCGATGTTGTCACCAAACTTCCAGACACGCCCGCACATTGGCACGGGTACTGCCCTCCTCGTCTGCTCAACTCTCCGATAGTTGCAGCGTGTGGCGAGGGATCCCTCGCCACGCGGACTGTCAGTTCAGTTCGAACGGTGAGGCGACGCGCCCAAGAACTGCGCTCGCCGCTGCGACCGCCGGGCTGGCAAGGATGACCTCCGATTCCCGGTGCCCCATGCGGCCGCGGAAGTTGCGGTTGGTTGTGGAGACACAGCGCTCGCCCTTGGCCAGGACACCCATGTAGCCGCCCAGGCAGGGACCGCACGTCGACACGGAAAAGACCGCGCCGGCCTCGAGGAAGATATCGACCAGTCCCTCCTTGGTTGCCTGCTTGGCAACTTCTTGGCTGCCGGGAATCACGATGCAACGCACGCGCGGATGAACCTGCCGCCCCTTCAAGATCTCGGCTGCAATCCGGAGGTCGCTCAGGCGCCCGTTCGTGCAGGAACCGATGACCACCTGGTCGATCGGAAGATCACGGATTTCATCGGCCGGCCGCACGTTCGATGGAAGATGCGGCAACGCAACGAGTGGTCGCAAGTTGGAGACATCGAACTTGATCACCTGGGCATAGCGTGCGTCCGGATCGCTGTCCACTGGTTCATAGGGTTCGGTTGTGACCTTAGCCAGCCACTCGCGAGTCTTGCCGTCGCAGGCGAAGATCCCTGTCTTGGCGCCGGCCTCGATGGCCATGTTCGCCATGGTGATCCGGTCGTCCATCGGAAGCTCGTCGATGACCGGACCGGTGAACTCCATGCAGGCATACAGGGCGCCGTCAACGCCGATCTGCCCGATGGTGTAGAGAATGAGATCCTTGCCGGTCACGAACGGGGGCAACGTCCCGGTGTAAACGAACTTGATCGTCGGTGGCACGCGCATCCAGGTTGTCCCGGTCGCCATCGCGGCGGCGATGTCGGTCGAGCCCATGCCGGTCGCGAAGGCGTTGAAGGCACCGTAGGTGCAGGTATGGGAGTCTGCACCGATGATGACCATCCCAGGACGGGTGAGCCCGTGTTCTGGGAGGACGACATGCTCAATTCCGGCACGCCCGATCTCGAAGTAGATTGCATTCTGCTCGAGCGCAAACTCGCGCATGATCTTCGATTGCTCGGCTGCTTTGATGTCCTTTGCTGGGACGAAGTGGTCAGGGACGAAAACGACCTTTTTCGGGTCAAAGACCCGCTCCACGCCGAGCTTCTTGAACTCGGCGATCGACAGCGGTGCGGTGATGTCGTTTGTCATCACCAGGTCAACTGCAACTTCGACGATCTCCCCCGGCTCCACACGGCTACGACTGGCCGCGCGAGCCAGGATCTTCTCGGCCATTGTCATGCCCATGGCTCGTCACTCACCTCCACTTACCGAAACGGGTGCCGTCAGGGCAGCACGGTTCAAGGCCATGAGATAGGCACGAATGCTTGCCTCGATGACGTCCGTCGCGACGCCACGGCCATTATAGACTTGCGTTCCGCATCGCAGATGTACTGTCACTTGTCCCTGGGCATCCTCTCCTGGGCTAACTGCGTCAACATGGAAAGCCTCAAGTTCACAATGGCGACCAACGAGCCGATCGATCGCCTTAAACAGTGCATCGATCTGCCCATTCCCGGACGCGGACGCCTCGCGTTCGATCCCGTTGACCTCCAACTTGACCCACGCTTCGGCGCGGCCATCCGAGCCGGAGTGTGCGCGCCAACCCTTGAGCACGAAACGCTGTGGTACTTGGGCCAGCTGGTCCTCGACGATCGCGACGATGTCAGCATCCGTCACCGTCTTCTTCCGGTCGCAGAGATCGATGAACCGCTGATAGAGCTCCTCGATCCGTTCGCGTGAAAGATCCCCGTACCCAAGTTCCTTGAGTCGGGCGGTAAAGCCGGCCCGTCCGGAATGCTTACCCAGGACAAGACGGCTTGCTTCCCAGCCAACTGACTGCGGGGTCATGATCTCGTACGTCATGCGATGTTTGAGCATCCCGTCTTGGTGGATGCCAGCCTCATGGGCGAACGCATTGGCGCCGACGATCGCCTTGTTCGGTTGGACATGGATTCCGGTGATCCGCTGAACCAGCTTGGAGGTCGGGACGATTTGCTCGGTGACGACGCGTGGCAGGATCCCCCCGAACACATCGCGTCGGACATGCAGAGCCATCACGACCTCTTCCAGCGCGGTGTTTCCGGCCCGTTCGCCGATCCCGTTGATGGTCACCTCGGCCTGACGTGCACCAACGCGGATCGCTGCCAACGTGTTGGCCGTGGCCAGACCCAAGTCGTTGTGACAGTGGACACTCACTGTTACCTTCTCGATGCCTGGCGTGTGCTCCATGACGTAGCGGACGAGTTCTGCGAATTCGTGGGGGACAGCGTAACCGACCGTGTCAGGAATGTTGATCGTCGTTGCCCCTTCCTCGATCGCGGCGGCGAAGACGCGGCAGAGGAAGTCCCAGTCGGAGCGGGTCGCATCTTCAGCGGAGAACTCAACGTCGCTCACGTAGCGCTTGGCGGCACGAACCGCAAAGCGAGCCGCCTCCAGAACTTGCTCGGGCGTCTTCCGCAGCTTGTATTCCATATGGATCGGGGACGTGGCGATGAAGGTGTGGATGCGCGGCTGCTCTGCGTCGCGTACGCCCTCCCAGGCTGCGTCGATGTCCTGCTGATTGGCACGGGCCAGCGCGCAGACAGAGACCCCCTTCACTTCTCGACTGATGCGCTGGACGGCGCGGAGATCACCAGGTGAGGCAGCGGGAAATCCAGCCTCGATAATGTCGACACCCAGTTTGACAAGCTGCCGGGCGACTTCTACCTTCTCGTCTTCCGTCATCGTTGCGCCTGGTGACTGTTCGCCATCGCGCAACGTGGTATCGAAGATGATTAACCGCTCGCTCATCGTCTCCCTCCAGCTTCTCCTGTTCTAGAAGGATTTGGCCTCCCAGGCGGGAGGCCGGACGCTTCATCCTTGAGTGCATCCGTCACAGCCGTCCCGCGTCTCCGATGGCCCCTCTGCGGGGCCAGCTAAGGGAGAGTTGGAGCAAGCTCGAGATGCCGTGGATCATTGCTGTCCCTCTGACACCAAACGGCCCGTCCGCGAAGGGACGGGCCGTTCCCGTGGTACCACCCTACTTGGCCGCCGCTTCACCGAAGCGACGCCCACTCAGTGCGCGCTAACGGGCGCAACCCGGCACCCACTACTCCCTGGGTTCGCGAGTGCAGCTCCGGGACGAGTTCGCGCACCGCTCCGGACCGGGCTTCCACCTTACCCCGGCTCGCTGGCCGGATTCGGCGCGCTACTGCTTCCCTTCCGCGCCTTTACAAGAGAGCCTAGCAGAGTCAGCAAGCGCTTGTCAAGGCAGGAGGTGGAAGACAGGTCCTTACTGGCTGCCTCCACTGTGGCCCAGCGCTGGTGAGTTGGACGCGTGACCCAAGTTGGCCCCGATGGCATGACGAACTTGACTGAACGTTGGGCCGCGGGAGCACAATTTGCTTTCGCGTGCAGCTCGCTATGCCTCGCAACATTCCCGCCAAGTTGGAGAGCGATCCGTGGCTGTCCCCGCTGGCCAACGGAGCGGCGACACCGGCGCGAGCGATGCTGCAACGACCCGATCACTCCTCTCAGGAGAGACGCATGGCAAGTGGGCTGGGAACGACGCTTTCCTCGCCTTCGTTCTCTTCATCTTCGTGCTGTGGTGCTCCTCTTTGGCGAGGCCCCTCGCCACCCTCGCCAAAGGTCGCGATGAGCCCTTGGATCAGCTGCTGCTTTTCTTGGTCCGAGAGACGAGCTTCCGGGTGCAGCGGAAGATAGAACCATGGCGGCATTGTTCCCTTTTGAATCGTCTCGGCCGATTCGTCGCATTTTCGCTCGCCGCCGACTCCCCACTCAGAGACATTGCATTTCTGTCGCCCTTCGATCACGTCGCGGTAGGCCAGAAAGGCCGCTGGAGCAACATAGGTGTACCAACGCCAGTTCGTCTGATTCGAGTGACAGTCACCACAGGCACGCATGAAGAGTTCGCGTGTCTGCGGGCTGTCCCACGGGGGTTCAGCGACTACCGGCGGGTTGCTCCGTGGTAGTGCTAGAGCGACACCTTGCAGAACGACAAAAAAGGCGACAACTGCACCACCGAGAATCAGGAGAATGCGCCGAACCCATCGTGGTTTCGCTGCTCTTGTCGTCTTCACGGATTCACTCATGTCGAACTCCTCTCAGTGTCACTCTCCCTTTATAGGTGACTCCTTGTCGATGCCAAGTATCGGTTGCAAATGTAAACGGTGTGTAACTCTCTGAGGCTATGCGGGAGAGGCGAAGGGGGTGTTTTTCCGATTCGTTCTCACATTCGGAGTGGATAGACGGAATTTGCGATTTGGCTCGCAAGTCGGCGAGAGTCAGTGCCGTCCGGTCCCTTGTGTCGAGCGGGTGGGAAGAGAGCGTTTTCGGATCGCTTCGCTGCCGGGTAACTGTTGCCCTCCTCCTTGGTGCCGTCGATACTACGTCCGACGAGTGAGAGGAGTGGATGATGGGAATCGTTTTCGGTGCGGTTGCCCCGCACGGTTTTCCAATTATCCCGGAACTCTCTGCGGATGCGGAGGGTGGTCTCCAAACGCGCGCTGCGATGTTCCAACTGGGAGAGCGTTGCGCCGCTGCCCGGCCAGATGTCCTGGTGGTGGCCACGCCGCACGGAGTCCGCGTGGACGGCATGGTTTGCCTAGCCTACACCGCACGCGGTGCGGGAACGTTACGCTGGCATGGGCGGCAGATTGAGATGAATGTGCCACTGGATCGTGTGGCCACCGAGGGGATCGCTGCTGCGGCGCGTGAACTCGGGGTACCGATCGCACTGGCCGGATTTGCCGGAAATCGTTGGGACCAATCAGTGATTCCGCTCGACTGGGGGACCATGACTCCACTTTGGTTTCTTGGTCACGGCCGCAATCTAGTTGGGTATGGGGACGTCCTTGCGCCGCCGCCCGAAGAGGTCAGCGGCCCGCCTGTCGTGATCGTGACGCCATCGCGACGTGTCCCGCGGGAGCTCCTGGTGACGTTCGGCGAGGCGGTGGCGTTGGCAGCCGAGCGTGACGGGCGACGGATCGCCTTTATCGCGAGCTGCGATTGGGCCCATACACATCGGGCAGACGGCCCGTATGGCTTCCACCCGGATGCGGCAGTGGTCGACCAGCTCGTTGTTGAAGCGCTCCGGGCCAACGATCCTGGTCGGCTGATCGATCTTCCGGACGAGCAGGCGACGAACGCCGCGATTGACGGCTTGTGGCAGACACTGATGCTCGCCGGGGTCATGCGACGAGTGCCACTACGTGGCGAGGTGCTCTGCTACGAGGCACCGAGCTACTACAGCATGATTGTCGCGGCATTCGAACCGATTGAGTCGGCGCCCGCTTGAGGCGTCGACTCCATATGGCGGCACGGTCAGGCCGCATGTGCCCATGCTCCTGGTCGCTGCAGGCTGGCCGAAGCCACGCACGGAGCGTAGGGGGCAGTGGGTGAAGAGGTAGACGCGAACCACTGAGGTGCTGCGGGTGAGTGTGGCGCGAACCCGATGAGGGGCTCGGGCACCTCTCACGAACTGGGAGAAAGGCAACTCCAGAACGCCGAACCGGTGAAGAAGCGTGGGGATTTACTGGAACACGTGATGGTCCCGTGATGACTGGCACGCTTCGTGTGATCGGTGCCGGATGACCTACACAGCTAGGCACTCCTTGCGGACGAACCGGTGGTGCAGTAGGCTCCAGGCGTCGGTGGTGTTCAGGCGAAGCGAGGTGCGGCGATGTCTGTCCTGGACCGGCTCGATCCGGAACTTGCAGAGGCGCTCGCGGCAGTACCGGAAGAGTTCTTACTGGATCTTCGTAACATTCCTCTGGCGCGTCAACGACTTGGAGTCCTGCGCGAGATGCTCGCCCAACTCGCTCCGCCACTACCGTCCGACGTTGCGATCACAGATGAGTTCGCGTCAAATGCAAAGGACGGTACAGCCGTCCGTGTGCGCCTCTATCGTCCGACAGAGGCGCGCGGACCGCTCCCGGCGCTTCTCTGGATTCATGGTGGCGGTTACGTTATGGGCTCGCCGGAGATGAGCGATTTGCAGTGTGCGGAGTTCGCCGACTCGTTGCCCGCTCTGGTTGCCTCGGTCGACTACCGGCTTGCACCGGAGCATCCCTACCCGGCACCACTCGAGGACTGCTACGCAGCACTACATTGGCTTGTTCGGCGGGCAGCGGAACTTGGCGTTGACCCCCAGCGAATCGCGATCGCTGGGGCGAGTGCCGGCGGTGGGCTCGCCGCAGCACTCGCACTCCTGGTGCGTGATCGGGGTGAGTTCACGATACGTTTTCAACTGCTGATCTACCCAATGCTTGATGACCGGAATGAGACTCCGTCAAGCCATGAGATCACCGACCGACGACTGATCTGGACGCGGGAGTGGAACCAGATCGGTTGGCAAGCCTATTTGGGCTGTGAGCCGGGGAGTTCCGATATTCCGGCCTATGCGGCACCAGCCCGTGCAGAGATTCTGGCGGGATTGCCGCCCGCGTACATCATGGTTGGGACCGCCGACCTCTTTCGCGACGAGGACATTGCCTATGCTCAGCGGTTAATGCAGGCGGGGGTGCCAACGGAACTCCACGTCTATGCTGGTGCGTTTCATGGCTTTGATGCCTTTGCGCCTTCAGCCTGGGTCAGCCAGAGAGCGAGTGCGGAGATCTTGGCGGTGCTAAAGCGCGCGCTGGCAGGATGAGGAGCGAACGCATCGTGGGTTGGGACAATAGGCATGCATGGGAGACGGCTCGAGGTCTCGATGTCGCTGCAAGCGACGTCATAAGCGCGTCGGTACAAGGATCGAACCAAGTAAAGGGTCCTTGGCAGACGCTGTACCTCTTAGCCACTCGAGCGTGCGTTCACAGGTGCTCTCAGCGGAGGAGAAAGGTTGTCGGATTCGGCGAGACGTTTGGAGATAGCTGAGGCAAATCTGTCGTCGCATGAGGACAAGAGTGGGGTGTGCTGACCTCGAAGCGAAGTGTGAAGCGGTGACTATGCTTCGCCGCGGACGATAACCTGACGCTTCATCGTGCCAGTCGGTGTGAGTTCCCCTTTGGGAACGAGCTGGACGGTAGCACGGAAGATGAGCTGGGCACGGATCGCCTCTTCGAGCTCCCGCTTGAGCTTGTGCAGGTCACCGGGCTCCGGGCCGAGCTCTACGACGATGGGGACAGGAGGATCGATAGGCAGTCCGCGAGCTGGCAACCGGATCTGGAATTCACCGGTGACGCGCGGGCGGAAGGAGGCAATAACGTCAGCGACCGCACTGGGGAAGACGTTCACGCCGCGGACGATAAACATGTCATCGACACGACCGACGCAGCGGATCCGGATCCCAGTACGGCCGCATTCACATCGCCCTATTCCCTCAATTCGGACGAGATCACCAATTCGGAAGCGAATCAGAGGGACACACTCGCGTTGGATTGCCGTGTAGACGAGTTCAGCGAGCATCCCTTCCTTCGGCTCGATCGGATGACCGGTCTCGGGTTCGATGAACTCGGCGATCACGAAGCCTTGTCCGACGAAGTGCATGCCGGCCTGTGCTTCGCACTCCGTCCAAAGGATCGGTGCGAAGTCTGCAGTTCCCATCGCGTCGTAGACCTTGCAGCCCCAGGTTTCCTCGATCTGCTGGCGGATTTGGGGAACACCAGCTCCAGGCTCGCCACCCAACGCCATCGTTTTGATGCCGAGCGGAGCCGGATCAATCCCGAGCCGCTCGCGGGCAACATGAGTGAGGAAGTTGACGAAAGTGGGGCTCGAGACCATGTAGTCGACCCCGGCCCGCTGGATCACATTGAAGGTTCGCGTGGCCTCCATCGTGCCGGACGGATAGACAGTAGCCTGGATCGCGCGAAGTGCCTCGTAGAAGCTCAGCCCGGCGATGTACCAGCCTAGGGTGACCGCAAGCCAAACACGAGTTCCTGGTCTCACGCCGGTGGTCCAGAAGAATCGGGCGAGGACCTCATTCCATGCCCTGGCGTCCGCCTCAGTCAATCCGACGAGCGTTGGTTGACCCGTTGTCCCCGAGGACGCATGGATCCGGACAACCTCATGCAATGGGACACAGGCATGTCCGCCAAGCGGTGGGTACTCTTGCTGTGTACGTCGCACCTCATCTTTGATGGTGAATGGAAGTTGATGTAACGAGTCGCGTCCAATCGTCAGTGGATCAATTCCGGCCTCGCTGAACTTCTGTCGGTAAAACGGCGAGCGTTCCCACACCCAACGGAGCTGCCGACAGAGCCGCTCGTCTTCCAGCTGCCAGAGACGTTCTGGATCAATGGTCTCCATGACCTCATTCCAGTACCGTCGCTCGGCCATGGCCCAACTCCTCACTCGTCCGGGGCATCCTCCTTCGCACCAATCGCCTGAAGCAACACCAGTAGCTCGTCGACACCGCGTATCACGAGGTCACCGATCTCTGGAGTCTCGACCGGTTCGCTGCCCCGTCCGGTTCGAACCTGGATCGTCACCGAGCCGGCTTCCCGGCCCATCCGAAGTTCAAGATCCGGATCGTCACCGACGACCGCGACATCGGCTGGAACGGTCCCAAGGAGCCGAGCGACGGCGCGAAGCGCCTCAACCGATGGTTTGCCGACGACACGCGGCGCTTTCCCCGTCGTTTCGGCGATCGCGACTGCGATCGACCATGACCAGCCCGGCCGCAGCCCCTGCTTCGAGACAAACGCCCGAGCAGCGGAGGTGACCAGAAGATCGGCCCCGTTCCAGACGGCTTGGCACGCGATGTCGAGTCGATCAGTCGTCAGCGAACGACTCCATCCAACCAGGACAACGCCAGCGTGTTTGCCGTCCTCTCCCTCGACGACCGGGATCCTGCGGGCCTGGAGTGGCTCCCGCGTGCCTCCTTCCCCAAGGACGAAAACGGCGCGGCCCGGATAGTCTATCGCGATGATCTCGGCCGCGGTGACTCCGGTTGTGACCACTTGCCAGTCCGCCACCGGAAGTCCAGCTGCTCGCAGACGTGCAGCGTATGTCCCCGGGAGCTCGGTGCTCCCGCTGGTGAAGAGTGCGAACGGGTACCCGTGCTGGTTGAGCCAAGTGAGGAGTTCGACTGCACCAGGTGAGGGGATCGCGCCGCTCCAATCAGGGCTCTCCGAGAAGATGAGGGTACCGTCGACATCAAACACGAATGCACGGACACGGAGTAGGTCACGCTGGGTGACGGTCATGCGGGATACTCCCCTCCGTCGACGCTGGTACGCTGAGGGGCAGCCCGTTCTGCCGGCGAAGCGTGAGACGAATACCGTCCTTCTCGAGGTGGAAGTAGCTGATCGATGGTTTCCGGGCGACTTCGGCGATGAGCTGTGCGATCGGATGCGTGAGGTTGTTCCCGGTCGACGCAGGGTGGCCTATCTTGCGGGCCAGTGCTGCATCGACCTGGTCGGCCGGGAGGGCCCACCGTAGGAGGAGTTCCTCACCCGAGATAGTCGCACCGAACGTGCGCCGCAGTTCCTCAAGAGTCGGCTCGGGGAGAGGAACGTCGAGTTCCCGCGCACGCGGGAGAGAGAGGACGCGTTCCTTCACCCAAGGGTCGATCGGTGCAGGAGGCGGGCCGAAGCGGCCAAGGACGTACTTGATCACCTCGTCTGGCACCTTCTCATAGCGCTCACGTGATTCGATATTCAGGAGCGCCTGCGTGGCGACGAGCTGCGAGTAGGGTGTGACCATGATCGGGTAGCCGAGCTCCGCTCGTACCCGGACAATCTCCTCCAGCACTGCATCGAAACGGTGT
The DNA here is from genome assembly GCA_034435855.1 of Thermomicrobium sp. Lineage (GTDB taxonomy): Bacteria > Chloroflexota > Chloroflexia > Thermomicrobiales > Thermomicrobiaceae > Thermomicrobium. The sequence continues at coordinate 16,156 of DAOTWO010000138.1, forward strand.
TCCGCTCCTACCTCTTTAAGATGTCGCTGGAGAGTCGTGATCATCCCGCCAGGAACCTGGTGACGGTAATAGGAGACATCGTATTCCAGTGGGCGACCGACCGGGAATTTCTTGCGGCGTGCCAAACGCTGGAGATACTCGGAGACCTAGGCAAGCGGTTCGAGGTCGATATCGACCTCAAAGCCGAGTTCCCGCAGGTTGGCCACTGTCCGGTAAATCGATGGCAGTGAGGTGCCTTCGGCGAGTGGTGGGATGGCCGTGTGCACCGTCTCGACACCCAGCTGCACTGCCCGCAGATAACATAGGGGTGCCATACCCATGGTGCAGTGTGAATGGATCTCAAGCGGCATATCGTCACCCAGTGCTCGTCAAAGCGCCGGTACGATCGTCTCAACCCGCTCTGGCGTGAGAAGTCCGGAGGGATCTTTGATGTAAACCGTATCGATGAGTTGGCGTTCCCGAGCGAGTTCCTCGGCGCAGCGGACGTAGAACTCGTCCGTATGAACTGGGCTGATGCTGTAGACGAGCCCGGCGACGACCTGTTCTGCTCCTTCTTCGCGCGCGATCCTGGCAGCCTCCAGGAGCGCACTCATGTTGTTCATCGGTTCAACGATCTGAATGCGGCGAATGCCGTGGCGGACCATGACGCGCATCGCTAAGCGGATGATGGCGCGTGGCGCTGGTTCCCAAGTGATGAAACGCATGCCGGTGGTCATGAAGATGAGAGGAGTGTTTGGCAGAAGCTGGCGGGCAAGTCGGATCTTCTCATAGGGATCTTCCCGGTGATAGCGCACGCTGATTGCCATGTGGGTGCTGGTCGTGAAGTCGATGCATTTGAAACCCGCTCGATCAAGCCAAGGGGCGACGTCGACGACTGTCCGCGTATCGATCCCGATGGCGCTCCAGAGACTCTGATTCCCGTCACGGAGTGTCACGTCGATAAGCTGGATGCGTGGTGCCATGACTGAGCTCCCTTACGATGCGTCCGGTGCCGACGAGACGCTGGCATCTTCGCTCGGGCGAACGAGGAAGAGCGGCTGGCCGCGGTCGACTGCCTGGCCGTTCTCGGCGCAGACTTCAACAATTTCGCCGCGGACTCCAGCGAGGACCGAGTGCATGAGCTTCATCACTTCGATAATGCCGACCACGGTGTCTTCCTGCACAGAGCTGCCGACGTCGACGAAGGGTGGAGCGCCAGGGCGCGGCCCGCGATAGAAGATGCCCTTGAGCGGTGCTGCAATTGGGATGAGGCGATCCGCCGCTGTTGTTACCGGGGCCGGCTTGTCTGGCGTGGCGGTCGGTGGCGCCGCCTGGGCAGTTGCCTCGCTGACTGGCATCGCTCGTGGAGGCTCGGAGCGTGTCTCCGCTGTCTGCACCGGATTTGCCGGTGGAGCTGGAACCGCTGTGCCGGTTCCCTGTCCGCGGCGCACGATTAGTTTCAGTTGTGGTGTCTCGAGGTAGAGTTCATCGAACGAAGACTGCTCGAGGATCCGAAGAATCTCTTGCACGTCCTCAGGTGTCAGTTCCATGCGCTCCTCCCGTGTTTCCTCTCCGAGCGTACTGCACCAACAACCACCACGGAGTCGTCGTGAGACGGCCCGTGGTGGAGCTGAGAGAGTCGGTCTCACTGGTCAGTCGAGAAGCGTTACCGTCCCCTCGTTTCCATCCACACGCAGTCGCTGACCTGTTCGAATTCGCTTGGTTGCGACGCCAGTGCCGAGAACGGCGGGAACGCTGTACTCGCGGGCGACGATCGCCGCGTGGGACATGACCCCACCGATATCGGTGACGATGCCACGTACCTTGGCGAAGACCGGTGCCCAGCTTGGCTCGGTGACGGAGCAGACAAGGATCTCGCCGTCCTCAACAGACTTGAGCTCTGCGACATCGAAGATAACGCGGGCCGGCCCCTCGACGGTGCCTGGAGAGGCAGCGAAGCCGCGCAAGAGATTGCCTGCGTCCTTGGTGATCCAGGCGCGCAGGCGTTCCGGTGTAATGCCCCACAGCATGACGATGGCTGGATCGGCGATCTGCTCCGGGACGACACCGAGGGCTGGCGGCGGATTAAACGCGCGAAGCTTGGCCAAGGTGGCCTTGCGTCGTTCGATAACTGCTGGCCAATGCTTCGGCCCATAAGGCTCGGTGCCGATCGACCACCCAAGCAGGAGATCAGTGAGAGCTTGGCTGACCTCAGTCCAATGCAAGTAGAAGAGATCATCGACTTCACGGAAGAAGCCATGCTCAACGAAAAGTGCGCCGAGCTCCCGCAGCTTGTTCCACCAGACGCTCATGAACCAGTGGTCGACCCAGAACTTGTGATCTTCGATCGCGTAATACACCTGGCGTACGAGTGCCAGGAGCTGATCGAAGGCCTGGCGATCGGCCTCACTGGGGAGGAGGGCGCGATATTCGGCGGTGATGCGGTCTCGCTCCTCACGCACCTGGGAGGTGTCGCGCTCGATCGACTCACCGCGTGCGGCTCGCTTCACGTATTCGATGAGGATAGGGAAGATTGGGCTCGGATCGTCACGCCAAGCGCGGAACTGGTGCTGGAGGCCGTCACCGGCGTTGATCCAGAACCATGGTTCGCCGCGCTCATTCCATTCTTGCAGCCAAGCACGCCCGTTCTCGTGCTGCTCGAGATCAGCGAAGACCTCCCGCCAGGATCGCCCTTCGCTGAACTTCTCAGCGAGGCCGAGTTCCACAGCGCGCTGCGCGAGGGTGCGGAGTTCCTTGTCGGGGCGCATCATGCTGACGTCAATACCAGAAACCATCAGGGTGATCTGCTGATCCGGGATCTCCGGGAAGAAGCGCTTGCAGAAGTCATAGAAGGTCAGGTATGCGGCAAAACCGATCATCACGATCTCACAGTGGATCTGGGCAATGCGGAAGAGGCTTTCGATGACGCGGTTATAGCTCTCGAAGACCGTCATCGAGGTGCCGATGCCACGATGCGCGAAGACAAGTTCCTCCGGCTCAATCTCCGGCAAGTGGGGGAAGGGGATCGCTTTCAGCGCCTCAATCTCATGAATGACGCGCTGCTTCCAGTCCTCGTAGATCGTGCTCCAGTTCTCATAGTAATGGCCGGCACGGCGTTGGAACAGTTCCATGCGTTCCTGAATCTTCTGGGGATCGAGGACGGGAATGCCGCTGATGTAGACGTACCCGTTGAGGACCCGGAAGTCGACCCCCATCGCTGGGGGAATGCAAAAGAAGCGGGCGTTCATCTCACCTATTGCAATGTAAAACGCCTCGGCAGTAATCACGTCGAAGGGTGAAATTGGTTCAGGAAAGTGCATTCCGTTATAGAACCAGAGCCGTGACTCCTCTATTTCGCGACGGGCTTCGGAAAAGCGCATGTACGCAGGGTACATTTCCTCCCAGCCCTCGCAGCCGGCTGGAGTTTCAACTTCGAATGGGCTCGGAAAGCGCAGTGTTCCGCTCATGTACAACCCCCGCTCTCCTCACGGCCGCACGGTGCTCGTGTCCGGGATATCGCCTCGGCCGGATCTCTACCGCTCTTGCTCCAGTGGTGCGCTCGATGAGCCGCAACGGCATTGCTGCAGAAATTCTGGAAGCTTGCCATGGGCGCTCAGTGAATGCCTCTCGAGGCGCCTGATTCACGTTCACTCGAGTCCGTCGCGGTGCGGATTCGGCCTCGATTGCTCGTATCCCGTCCACTGAGCTTCAGTGATGAAGATTGCGGCGAATAAGCCAACGTGTCAAGCACAGAATCTCCGACACGTGTGGTCACGACTGGAGCGGATCGGGTCGGTGTGGCAATGCGTGGAGGGACGCTTTCCTGCGCCGTGCGGAGTGTCTCCCCCACCCGTTCCTGAATGACGAACGTGTTCAGTGTGGATGTTGCGCTCGGAACATGCAGCGTACAACGTCGACAAAGGCGTCCCATGCCCGCCGCGGTTCGGCCGAATTCGCTCCAGGACTAGCCATATCATCCTGGTTGTCTGGGGAGCTGCTCTCGACCGCACATTGTGAGAGAGAATGACGAGGGGCTGTTTCCAGCCGAGGAGGTGCGGTTCGCGAGTTCCCTCATGTTCAAGTAGCGGTCCTCCTCGAACCGGATGGAAATGCGGCAAACTTTCGCCAAACCTCCGACAGCGGGAGCGATGTCAACCGAGACCAACGACGCCTACCTCTCCCGCCTGCCGAGCGAACGGGACGCGCGGCGGAAATTGCCTCTTCAGACCGGAAGCGGTGAAGCGCGCTGGTGGTCAGCCAGATGTTCATCAGTCGGCGGCGGCCTGGAGCTCCTCTGCCGACCGCTCGTAGCGCGCCGTCACCACAGTGTGTAACCCGCCACGGATGTTGAAGTCAGCAATCACCGTCATGCGCCGCGGCTGGAGTGTGCGGACGAGGTCGTCCAAAATAGTGTTTGTGACTTCCTCATGGTAGTGCCCCTCGTTCCGGAACGACCAGAGGTACAGCTTCAAGGACTTGAGTTCGACGATCCATTGATCTGGAACGTAGCGGATTGTAATCGTTGCAAAGTCCGGTTGGCCGGTTCTCGGGCAGACGCACGTGAACTCGTTCGTCGTAATCTCGATCTCGTAGTCGCGTTCCGGCTTCGGGTTCGGGATCGGCTCCAGCTCTTTACTCGGTTGCGTTGGCATGTCGGTCCTCCTTGTCATGTCTCTGTCTCTCTGCAAGTGTAGCGAAGAGCGATACTTGCCCCCGAGGTTTCAGGGCCTATCCCCGATCACATTCGGTTGGGGTTGGATGAACCTCGATGACGAGCTAGGACGCGCGGCTCACAGGCCACGGTACTCCACCCGGATGGCAGGTTGTTGGAAGCCAGTGAGGGAGATGCTCGACACTACGAGCGACCTGGACACTGGCATGTTGCTACTCAACGTCGCACACAGGACCAGAGGCTGCCACCAGCATCCGCTGCATAACCGATCAACTCCGGCAAGTTCGGTACGTTCGCCAGAGCAACGATAGTATGCCCGGGACACTCCGGCTCAAGACGTTGGAGCTGACCTTGGGTGGTGCACTGCCAAAGCGTTGTCCCAGTCGCAAGTAACCAGCCGGTGCCTGCGTCATGGGAGAGAGCCGTGGCCGGAGATTGCAGTTGACCGATTTTGGTGATCCGCGGTCGCTGCGGAGGGATGGCCCGGATGAGCCAGACGTCTTCGTCGGCAACGGCGAGGATCGCGTCGCCGCTCGCTGACCAAGACAGGCGCAAGAGGCTCGCCTCGTCCAAGCCATCCGGCCAGCGGCGGTGGATCCACTGCTGTTCTTGGCCATCCCAGAGAGAAAACGTCGGGTGGGGGGCCTCGGATAGGATGGTCACGAGTGCGAGCATCTGTCCGTCAGGTGAAAGGGTAGCTCCGCGCACCACTGCGAGCTCGGTTATCTGCAACGTGTTCCAGGTGAGTCCTTGATCCAGCGAGTACTGGATCCGCACGATTGGTTCGTCTGTGTCCTCGATATCCTGAACGACGAAAAAGACTCGTTGGCCGTCATCGCTTGCAAGAAGCCAGGCGGCCTCAGCGATATCCTCGAGTTGGAGTACCATCTGCCATTGCGCGCAATCCGTCGATCGGAGAATTCCCTCGAGCGTCAGAGCGAAGACTGGGCCGGTTCTACCCCCAACGAGCTGCGCGAGTCCTAGGTCGAGTTCGACGTGTGCCCATGTTTGTCCACCGTCGTCGGAGTGGGTAATCGTTCCCGAGTAGTCAGCAATCACCAGTTTGATCCCACCCTCGGTTAGACGGGCGAGCAAGCCAACCGGAAGTCGTCCGTAGAGTCCCGCGTTCCACGCTCGCCAGGTAGCCGACTGCGCTTCCCAACGGAGACAGCCGCGGGAGAGCGTCCCAACGAACACCTGCTGCTGGTCAGGGACTGCCAGGCTCAACACATGACTTGGCGCCTCAGGGAGGTGTTCCCACGTTCCCCCACCATCCCATGAGCGTACGATGGCTCGGTCAATTGCTGCCACAAGGACGCTGGCCGCGGGATCGGTCGCGAGCACGTTGCACGGGCCGTTCACCGGGAGTGAGACAGCCTGCCAGGTGCGACCAAGGTCGTCAGAGCGGAAAAGCCCCAATTCCCCACCGATGAAAAGGGTTGTGCCTTACTCTGCAGCAAGGATAGCTGCGCACTCCAGTGATCCGGGTGGGTGTGCTACCGGTCGCCAGGTAAAGCGACGCGAGCGGCTGATATAGGTAGCATCTGCGGTCACGAGCAACGCGAGGTGGTCTTGAGCGAAGCGCGGGGAAAGGACGAGATCGACGATCTCAGACAAAGCGGCGAGCCCTGCGTTGGCCGGTTGCCAGTCGGTGCCACCGTTGCGAGAGACCAGAACACCGTCTAGCCGATCGGCGACGACGACGAAGTGGCCGTCGGCTTGCGCCGTTCGTATCGCGACCGTGAGTCCAGCCCCCAAACAGTGCTCCCACGATGTCCCGTCCGCGTGCTGCCGGAAAATACCGTTCGGCGTGGCGATGTAGCGGTCTCCCCAGGGAGCAAGTGCAACTGGTTGAGCGAGTTCCAGTTTTGTCTTGTCCGCTGGGAACTCGATCGGTGTCCAGACGGCACTTTCCATTGTCGTCAAGAATGCACCGCTCGCTGTCCCCGCGAGGATGTTCCGGCCGTCGGTCGCGAGCGCAAGCACGGCACCGCCGGTCTCGCGCAGGAGCTCGCGCCACACGAGTTGAGGAAAAGCCATCGAACGTATCCTCTCACTTCATGGCTCGGCACTGGAAGCTGGCCAGGTGCGGTGCACGAGCACGTCGGTAGTGAGGAAGGTGCGCCCAAGACTGAGCGAAGTCTCGACCGCTGCTTCGAGGACGCCGAGCGGATCAAGGAGTGGCGCTGACCATGGGTCGATCCACTGGTCAGCCAGAACATCGTAGACCAGGTTGGGCGCAACTTCCAGACTCCGGTGGACAATCACTGCGGGATCGACCCCGGCATTGTGCGCCAGTGTTCGCAGTGGTTCGAGCAATGCTGTCCGAACCGCATGAAGTGCCGCACGTTCCTCGAGTGGGAGGGACAGTTCCTGTTCGGCGAGCCGGCGTGCGGCGACGGCGAAGCTTGCGCCCCCACCTGGAACGAGGCCGGTGGCGAGTGCGGTCTGGAGTGTCCGGGCTAGACTTTCGAGCGCAAGACACCGGTACTCCTGTTCGGTCGGTGTCGTCCCACCGACGCGAATATGGAGAAAGGCGCCGCGCAAGCGGCCGAGGCGCTCGCGGGCGCGGCGGCGGGCGGACTCGTCGTCAGCTGCAGCGAGTTCGGCCTCGGCAAGCGCGATACGCCGTTCGATCGCTGCTCGGTCACCGCGTCCGCCGGCTAGCGCGAACGTCCACCGTGTCACCAGTGCCTGCCGCGCACGACCAAGGTGGGTGTAGCGGGCATGTTCAGGCCGGTCACCAGCCGCTTGGAGAAACGCGTATCCACCAGTAAGTGCCGCAAGATCTTCCAAGATCCGTGTTTGCTGCAGTCCGACGGAGGGAGCTGCGACGGCAGCGACCTGGTGAAGTACGCCACGCTCGAGGTTGGTGCGTAGAAGAGCGAGCGCGTGCCCACTGAGTTCGCTGGCCACAATGAGCAAGCGACGCACACCGCGACGCGCACACTCCTCGAGCAGCGGCAGAAGTTGGAATGCTTCTTCGAGCTTCCAGTCGGTGAGCAGGATGCGTGGTTCCAGGATCTGCAGTTTGGCGACGTTCGGTGGGAGGAGTTCAGGCGCAAGTAGCCGGCTCTGCCAGTGCACGCCCTGGATGAGTTGCACTTGGACGTCTGGGTGATGATCCGGATCAACCAAAACGATCCCATCCGGACCAAGCCCCTCGAGGGTGTCAAGGAGTTCGTCTTCGGTTTCGGGCGAAAGGTGCAGAGGGGCGAGGAGACCAGCGAGTGCTCGGATGTCGGCGACAGGACGAGCGAGGGAGCGGAGTACCTCGATGATCGTGTGGCCAGCGCGATCCAGTCCCCGAGTGAGCAGAAGCGGGGAGTATCCAGCGGTCAGGAGACGATCGAGTTCGTGGAGGAGGCGAGACGCCAGGACAGCAGTGGTGGCGGTTCCGTCACCGGTGCGGTCATAGACCCGCCACACGGCGTGACGAAGGAGCATGGCACCGGCATTCTGGAAAGGATCTGGCAAGCGGAAGGTACGCCGGGCAATCAAGGCAGCACTTGCCAGCATTTCAGGAGGACCCGCCTTGAGCACCCGGTTCACGGCCACCACGCGGCCAGCCGGTCCGAGGGTTGTGCCCAGTAAATGAGCGAACGTCGCGCAACCGGCGAGAAGGGGAGCACGGGCCTCTCTCTGGAAACGGACGCGACGAGTCGACGGACGCATAGGGTCCTCCGGCGTGACTGCGCGGGGGACGTCGACCCATACATCCCCCGCGCTGTCGTCGTGCTGAGGAATCGATCAGGCACGATTTTCGGGCTTGCTCCAGATTTCCTGCGCCGCCTTAACAAAGTTAGCCAAAGCCTCTTGCGGCGAGAGGCGTCGTACACAGAGATCCTGCATCATGTCGCCAATGACGAACTTCGTTGCGAGTTCACCGAAGGCACCCAGCGGAGGGGCAGCATACGCCATGATGCGCCCGGTGGAGATAATCTTCTGGTATTCCGCATAGAGTTCATTCTTCTGCCAGAGGTCGTGCTTAATCATATCTTTCCAGCACGGAATAAAGCGCCCTTTGAGCTGTTCGTTGATATAGCTGGAATACCAGGTCGGCTCCATCAAGGCGACGAGGCAAATACGGGCGTTGTCCCCACCCTTGCCGTTCTTGAAGAGCCCCTCGGTCCAGACGTCGACTTGACCAAAGGAGCCAGCAGGACCCGCGGGATAGCTGTAGAAACGGGTCTTCTCGGCAAGTTCCGGCTTATTCTTCAGCAGCCAGTTGTAAATACTCGTCGGGTTGGACGTGAGAACGAGCTGTTCACTCTGATATCCTTGATTATTGCTTCCATCATCCCAGTTGACAGATCCAGCGGGGATGATGCGATCATCGAAATACATCGTCTGGATAAGGGCGAGGCAGTCGAGCCACGCCTTATCATTCGCGGTGACGGCGAGCGAGCCGTCCTCGTTCTGGAGTTTGCCGCCAAAGGTCCAGACCATACCGAGGGTGTGGTTGTTGGTGTCGTTGATGCGGCTCAAGGTCATACCGTAGTAATGGAGAGGCGGTCGAGTGAGTGCTCTCCCTTGTTGACGGAACTCGTCCCAATTGGCCGGGAACTTGAAGCCGGCCTGATCGAGAAGGTCCTGTCGAGTGTGGAAGGGCCAGGCGTTCACAGCAAGTGGTGTCGCCCACCAGCGTCCCTTGAAGGTGCAGGTGAGTTCAACCGGTTCCCAGACCCCACCGTTTTGCTGGAGGAAGGGCGCGACGAGGTCGGTGACATCGTCTGTCTGCCCCTGTGCGCGCCAAAACTGCGTTTGATAATCGTACAGTCGGTAGATATCTGGTGGAGTTCCGGCTTGGACCGCCGCATTGAAGCGGTTGTAGCCCTGTGGGTTGTTGGGGATCTCTTCGAAGGAGATTGTGAACCCGTTCGTCTGGGCGACCTCCTCAAGCCGCTGCTTAATGAGAGCGGTCGTCTCCGGCAAGTAGTCAGCAGTCTGCCAGACGACGACTTCCCGGCCAGGGATGGGTGTGAGCGCGGGTGCTTGTGCGGCGACCGCAGTCGGCGTAGCGGCTGCAGCCGGAGTCGGTGTTGTAGCTGCGGCTGGGGTTGGGGTGACTGGAGGGGCCGGCGTCGGACTCGGTTGGGGTGCCGGTGTTGGCGTTGCCTGGCCGCCGCCGGCGCACGCGCCGAGTACGACACCGAATCCCGTTGCGAGTGTGACGAGGAAACGGCGACGGGAGAAATGCTGCGGCATAGCTCTCCTCCTCTCGTTGACTAGTCCTTCACGGCCCCGCTCGTCCAACCAGCGATGACCCAGCGCTGACCGAAGAGGTAGACCACCAGTGGTGGCAGCGACATGATGGTTGCCGCTGCCATCATCTGTCCCCAGTAGTACTGATCACCAATGACATAGGCGGAGAGCCCGACGGGCGCCGT
>DAOTWO010000139.1:0-8861 GCA_034435855.1 Thermomicrobium sp.
TGGGGCCTTGGGACCGACGTGTCGACTGCTTCTTGGAATATCGACGTTCCACGTCTTCTCGGTCTAGCGTCGGAGGGACCAGCGTGACTGTCCCGAACACCGTTCCCACAGCTCTTGCGCCTGAGCCTGTCGACCATGCGATCGTTGTCGAGAATCTTGTCAAACGATACAGTGGCCGGCCGGTGGTCGACGGACTGAGCTTCACCATTCGCCGCGGAGAACTCTTTGCACTCCTGGGACCCAATGGGGCAGGCAAAACCACAACGATTGAAATCCTGGAAGGTTACCGGAAACCGGATAGCGGTACTGTCCGAGTGCTTGGGCTTGACCCCTGGCAGAACAGTGATGCCTTGAAGCCACGGATCGGGGTTATGCTGCAAAGTGGCGGTATCTATCCAGCAGCAACCCCGCGCGAGATACTCCAACTCTTCGCTAGCTTCTACCCCGATCCGCAGGATCCACAAGGACTTCTCCACCTCGTCGGCCTTGAGGAGGTGAGTCACATTCGATACCGGTACCTTTCTGGCGGTCAGCAACGGCGTCTCGCACTCGCGCTCGCGCTCGTGGGCAAGCCAGAGCTCCTCTTCCTCGACGAACCGACCACCGGGATGGATCCGCAGGCTCGACGACTCACTTGGTCGCTAATCGAGGATTTCAAACGGCGCGGTATTACTATCTTGTTGACCACACATTTCCTGGAGGAAGCAGAGCGCCTTGCCGACCGTGTCGCGATTATCGATCACGGCCGTCTCATCGCCCTTGCGACTCCGCGAGAACTTATGCAGTACGAAGCTGAGCACGTGACAGTGACCGCAATCCGCGATCTCGACGTGACAGCGCTTACCCGTCTCCCGAGCGTCCAGGCCGTGCGATCACTCGGTGAGGGTCGCTATGCTCTCGAAACGGGACGGCCAATGGAACTCCTGGTCGAACTGACGCGGTGGGCGTATGAGCACGGCATTCTTCTCACCGAGCTCCGCGTTGGCTACCAGTCACTTGAAGAGGTCTTCCTGCGGCTCACCGGAAACGAGATCAGGGAGTAACTCCCAATGCGTGCATTGATCGCACAAACCGGCATGGAACTGCGTCTCACATTGCGCAGCGGAGAAGGGCTACTGGTCACACTGGTCATTCCACCAGCGCTGCTCGTCTTCTTCGCCGCGTTGAGGATCGCACCGTCCGGTTACGACCGCCCGATTGACTTCCTTTTGCCGAGTATGCTTGCACTTGCTGTCATGTCAATTGGACTCGTCAGTCTAGGAATCCGTACCGCCTACGAACGGCACTACGGTGTCCTCAAGCGCCTTGGAGCGACACCGCTTGGACGCGGTCGCTTGCTCGGGGCCAAGATTCTCGCCGTTCTCGCTGTCGAAGTGGTGCAAGCACTCATTCTTGTACTCGTTGGCGTGAGCTTCGGCTGGCGACCAAGCGGATCCATCGTCCTCGCCTTTCTTACCATGCTGATGGGCACAGCGACCTTCGCCAGTCTCGGTCTCTTCATCGCTGGCACCTTTCGCGCGGAGACGACGCTTGCGCTGGCGAACGGCCTCTATCTCCTCCTCATTCTCCTTGGCGGGATCGCCTGGCCAGTAGAACGGTTGCCCGGCCCTCTCGCAATCATTGGCCTCGCGCTTCCGTCCAACGCATTGGCCAGCGCGCTCCGCCAGACGCTCGCTCCCTCGCCCGGATGGCCGGTCGCACAACTTGGAGCACTCCTCCTGTGGACGCTTCTCATTCTCGCCCTGGCCCGGCGAACATTCCGGTGGGAGTAGGCATCATTGAGGCAGTTCAAAAAGATCCTCCAATGGCAACGTCCGGAGTTTTGTGAACTCGGTGCTCGGTAAGGCGCGGGGAACCACGACCAGTGTTCGTTCTCGCCAATGGAACGCGATGGCCTCTTCGCTACCCACCAGCAACCGGCCACTGGCGAAGGTCGCTCCGGTGAGCGCCTGCAGCACGTCCGCCAGATGGCAGAGTTCGGGACGAACGCTGACCGTCACCGCGAGTTCGGCGTCCTTTGGCCGGACCTGCCAGGAAACACTCACATACTGGATCAAACGTGCCCCCGTCACGACCCAGGGACACAGCTCCCCGTGAAAGTTCATCGCCTCAAGCTCGTATTCGGCGAGCAGTTCGGCGCTCGCCAGGTCAATCAAATACCGATCGCGTGAACTCCGTGCAGAAAAGATGCAGTCCCAGCTTGGCGAGTAGCGCTTCAGATCGACAACCAACGTACCGTCAATGAAGTCAAGCGGAGCCACACGCAATCGGGTCCCTTCGACCGCCAGCAGGCGGGTCGCTGTCAGTGCAATCGGGTTGGGGCGCGCGACTGAACGCAGTCCAAAGACACCTCGGCGACGGCGAGGCGGCTCGTACTCGGGGCGCACCAGTTGTAGTCGCTCACGATCAGCATCAACGAACCAACCTAGAACCCAGATGTGGCTGTTCTCCTCAATGCGCAAAAGACCATCAGCAAATTCCGGATACACCTCGATCTCCGCTTGAACCCCACCGGGCGGCATCAACCGGCGATCGGCCACCGGAGAATGCACGACCCCGATAGGGACCACTTCCAACGTCTCGGGACTCACCTCGCCTGCCCCCGTTTCTCCGTCATGCGGCTGCTCGGACTTCGACGGTGATTCGGTGCCATCCCGTCGCCCCCTCGGGCAAAGGTGGTCGCTCCTGCTCTACTTGTAGCGCTCCCGTTCCGTCCCAGGCGCGCACCACTAGCCGATACCGTCCTGGCACGGTCGGGCGCCACATCGTCCACCAGCGCACCCAGCTGAAGCGAGAAAGTGGGGCCTCACACTCGACTTCCTGCCACGTCGTCCCACCGTCCGTGGAAAGTTCGACGCGGGCGATTCCCCGATCTCCCGCGAAAGCGATGCCTCCAACGAACACATCCTGGCCAATGGGCAGGACGCTTCCGCCACGTGGCACGTCGATCCGTGAATGGATTTGCACAACAGCTGTATCGCTCCACCCGCGTTGCTGCCAGAACCCAAAGTAGTCAGTATCGGAAAGCTCGATCTCTGTAATCCATTTGACGTTCTTCATGCCATAGATTCCTGGCACGACCAAGCGGAGAGGGAAACCGTGCTCAGGAGGAAGTGTTTGGCCATTCAGTCCGTACGCTAAGAGAACCGACGGCTGCAGCGCCACCGACAACGGAATCGAGTCGCTGTACCCATCAGCGGCCCGCAAGATCACGTCTACAACCGGGTGCTGCGGCTCGGCTTCGAGCAACAGGTCGCGGAGTGGCACGCCGATCCATTCCCCGGTACTGATGTACGGTCCCCACACGTCGTTGCTGATGCACTCCAGCGTTGAGATCATCCGTGTGCTCGGTCGAGTCCGGATCGTCGCCAGATCGAGTTCGAGCACCCGTGTTACCCGACCGTGGATGCGCAGACGCCACGTCCCGGCATCGACCAAGGGATCGGATAAGTTCTTTGACACAACGTAGAAATCACCGACTGGTGTCAAAGCAGGTGGCAGCCCACGCGCATCGACCGTCCCCCGTGGGCGAGACCGCACCTGTAATGCACTCAACAGTCGACTAGCAGCTCCCAGCGAAAGCAAAAGCCCACCCGCGACGAGAACACGAACGAACTGCCGACGCTGCAGCGACAGCGGAGCGTCAGTATCAGCGGTGAACGCTGCTAATCCCCCGACCAGGACTAAAGTGAGCCCTGCTGCAACGAGCCCACTCACGAAAAGAGAACCGCCCCTGCCAAGCGCCACAATGAAGGTACCGAGAGCGGTGCCCGTCGCGAGGAGACTAAGTGACCAGCGACGCGACCGCGGCCACCGAACAAGGAGAACGGCGAAACCACCACTCGTAAGAGTCAAGACCACGAGGATAAGAAGCAGAGCAAGCGGTTTCGCACTCGCCTCGGTAACACTGAGTATCCATCCAAATGTTGCCACCGGGATGAAGCGCGTGCTCAGCTCCAAAAATCCATGCAGAAACGTCCCCACACCGAAAATGACCTCCAGGACAAGCTGTACGACACCCCAAATCAGACCGATTGTGGCTCCGGTCCAGAACGCCGCCAAGAGTTTGCGCCTTTCCATTCCCGGGACTCCGTTCACTACTTCTCGGCTTGGCCAAGCAGCGTCTCTACGTCGAGCTTCTCGAGCCGCTGACGCGCCTGCTCGACACCGTTGCGTTCCGCAACCACAAAAACGGTTCCTACTCGCACCAGCAAGCCGGGATAGTCTGGATGCACAAGAAACACGAGGGCACTTGTGCGTCGTACGACTCGGAACCCTACTCGTTCGAGCTCTGCGATGGCTGCTTCCTGGTCGGACACCGCAACCCCCGTGGCTACAGCAAGTCTATCTCTTTCACCTTCCGACGCTCTCTCTCCGACAACGAGGCTTGTGTCCGTTTTGATGGCTTGAGTGAGTTCCCGCCGCCTTGTTGATTTGTCTCTCAGGCCTGCTGACTTCATCTCCTTCGTGCCACTCGTGGCCGTAAGCGCTTGCCTCACTCTCGAGAAAACGCGGCGGACTGCGATCGGAAGTGCGTCATCACACCTCCGAAGGCTTTCAGTACAATGCGGGGTGAGAAGCCGCTGGATGCCATTACATGAAAGGCAGCACCAATGGCGGAGACTACCGAGCAGGCAAGCGCAGCTCCTGATCTTCCGACCGAATTCACCGAGATTGAGATGCGTTGTCCACCGTGCAACGCTGTCTGGTCAGCGCCTGTCGCTCGTCGAGTCAATGTCCGTACCCACCCGGATGCACGACTTGGCATCCTGCTCAAGACGATCCATTGGACACGCTGCCCAGTGTGTAAACAGCAGCGACCAATCGATACGATTTTCGAATACTTCGATCCAGACAAACGACTGCTCGTGCAGGTTCGACCAGAGTGGGAATATCACGCTGGTGGTGGAGAAGACTGGTATTGGGCGCGTTATGAGGACCTCGTACTCAAGTACCAGGACGTCGACATCAGGGTTGATGTGGTCTTTGGCCTTGATCAGCTGATCGAGAAATTCCTCGGTGGTGAAGACGCCGTCCGTCGCGCCCGTGAGGAGTGGGAGACTCGACAGCAGGAAGAGAGGAGTTCATGACGCGACCACTCCCTGTCCCGCTCACCGAAGTGCCCGACCGTCCAGAACTCACCCTCCCAGTAAGCACACCGGCATCCCTCCGCTGGCTGCTCGCACGGTCGATCGAGACGGCACTGCCAGTGGTCGGGGAATTCCTCCGGCAGCGTCTCGCTTCGCCGCGAGAGGAACCCCCCTCTGGGTCGCCTGGAATCGTCCTGGTTGAGTCAGTCCATGTTCGGCTCCTGGAACGTGCGGATGGCACTCGTGAATGGCAACTTGAGCACGTGACAATGGAAACGCCCCGGCGCTCGTGGCATTCGGGGCGCTGGCTCATGTTGCTCTCGCTTCTTGCAGGAGTCGCGCTGGCCGCATCCCGCGTTGGCCGGACGATCCGCCGCTAACCGGCCAGGCTAGATTGTGACACCTCAAACACGCGGCCTCACGATTCCCGTAGCTCGCGCTCTCGGACAGGTGTCGCACCCTGTTCCGCCGAGCGTGGACGATCCCCAATCTCTTCAGCCAACACGTGTGCCGCCTCTTCAGCGATCTCGGCTTCCTCCGCTTCTTCGAGGACGACAACGACGACCTCCGGATCGGTCTCGAGCTCAACACCCGGCGGGAGTGGGATCTCTCCAGCATGGATTGCGGTGCGCTCGCTCGAGAGCACACTGAGATCGACCTCGATATGCTCCGGTACAGCAGTCGGAAGTGCGCGGATTTCTAGTTCCGGCGTTTGGATCGTCACGACCCCTGGGACATCGGGAGCGAGCTCCCCAACAGTCACGACGGGAACTGTCACGACGGTCGGTCGCGCCAGATCAGGGGCATAGAACTCGACGTTCAAGATCTGCCGACTCACTGGATGGACCGCAACCTCACGGATAAACACTGGATAGGTCTTCCCATCAACGACTAATTCAACGAGTCGGGCGGTACCGGCCCGATGATAAACACGCTCAAAGTCACGCTCATTGAAGCTGACCGGCACCGGGGTCGGCACCACTGGTCCGGAGATGATCCCAGGGGTCTTGCCGGAACGCCGAAGTCGCTTGACCTTCTTGCCGATGACCTCACGCCGTTCGCAAGAGAGTACCGGATATTCCGCCATCGTTGCCTGCTCCGTCCCTCGCTCGGTCTCCACGAGTCCGTCGCCTTTCCACTTGCGCTAGCCTACACGAAGCGCCGTCTCACGCCAAATCGGCTGTGGTGCAGCCCCTCAGGTCCCCCTACAAACAGATTGAGGCTGAATACGGCACTCGAACGCGCAAGGTTTTACGTCGGGCACTTCCCTCAACCAGTGCACTATCGAATCGACAACGGTTCCTCAACAGATGAGCCAACTGTGCCTGTGAACTGGCTGCGTCCCTCGAGACTCGCTTACGCTTCATGAGAAGCGAACCAGGAGCGACACGAACCGTTTTGGCCGCGGTACTGGGCTATCCTGGAGCAACACTGTGGACTCTCTCCGTTACCCACGCGGTGCATGCCATCCGATATACGGCATCGTCGTGTTCCGCAAACAGGACGTGGGACTAACAGGTGCACAGGACCCTCGTCACTGCCTTTCATGACAAATCGACTACGCCGGTGTCATGCGCAACCCGTCCCAGGACACGCTAGGCTAAGTCATAGTGCGGAAGGTTGGCCTCGTGGGTTCGAGTCGATTGTCGAACCGTGACGCACATACTCAGGTCACAGAGCTCCTCCTGCAGGCCATTCTGGCGGCTCGGACGCTCGGCCTTTTGGTTGGAGCAACACGCCTGGCTCCAGCCGAGCGAGACATGGTAGCGTTGCAGCTCCTCGCGACACTTGGACCGCTGCGCGCGAGTGAACTCGCAGTGATGCTCGGAATCTCGCGTGGTGCAGCGACGCGCCTCGTTGATGCACTTGAGCACGTCGGACTCGCGCATCGTGAGCCCGATCCCCGCGATCGGCGCGCTGTCCTGATTGCTCCCACGCCCACTGGGCGAATCGTGGCCTTGGCTGATATCGCGCCGGCGGTGGTCCTCTCTGAGGCAATTGAGCGTCTCGACAACGAGCAGGTCACATCACTCCTAACAGGCCTCGAGGCACTCGTCAGGGAACTCCTCCGGAATCTCCCAAAACAGAGGTCTCAAACAGCAGCTTCTTCGCGGACGCGACGTTCGACTAACGGGATAACTGCCCCACCGGCGACGACGAGCGCTCCCGCAACGAACGGCCAGCCTGATGTGAGCCCCCCGAATTCCGCGAGCCATCCTGCGGCGAGCGCTCCCGATATCACCCCCAACGAATAGACAGCGTAGAAGAACCCAAATGCGCGGCCGCGGGCCTGTCGTGGTACACGGCGAGCCACTTCCGCTGTCACGGCCGGAAAGAGGACTCCGAATCCAAAGCCGAACACGACAGCTCCCCAGAGCGTTGTCCACTCAACGATAGTCGGCGAAGACATTCCCAGCCCGCTGGCAATCAGCAGACCAAGTGCGATCATTCCGGCTCCCACGGCCGCACCGATCGACCACTGCTGTCGTATCAAACGTCCGCTGACCGGGCTGATCATCACAGCCGCAGCCAGCAATCCATACAAGCTGAACGCAGCACCACGCACAGCGGGAGAGATACCCAGCGCCTGGAGCCGCGCAGGGACGTGCGTCACCAGTACTCCAAGAGCGACAGTAAAACCGAAAATTGTCGCATAGGGCGCGAACTGTTGCCGCAATAGTGTCGACCACCGTGTCCGATCACTCACCGTGGCCGAGCGCTCCAAGTCGAGTGGCCGGAGGTGTGCGCGGAACAGCCACAGGAGGCATGTAACAACGAGGAGAAGCGTTGCATCGAAAAGAAAAACTGTGTGAAAACCCCCTCGCTCCTGGACGACTCCCGCAAAAGCGGGCGCGACGATGGCGGCCACCGCGATCACAGCCCCGGTGCTGCCCATGACACGGGCCCGATCCTCTGCACGCGCCACATCACCAGCGAGCGCAAAAGCTCCCGGGGCGAGGACAGCCACCACCAGACCGTGGAGGAGGCGCAGCGCAAGCAACTGGATAGGCGAGCGCACCAGGGTGTACCCTGCGACTACAGCCGCAGTCGCGATCAGACCGATCAGCAGTGGACGCGTTCGCCCCCAGCGATCGAGAACGATCCCGGCCCCAACGTTGGCTAAGAGATTGGCGATGGAATATGCCGCAACAATCAGTCCCACCAAAACTGACGAGGCCCCAAGTGCAACCGCATAAGGGGCTGCTACCGGATACTGAACGAACAGGTCAAAAAAAGCAGCGAACACAAGTGCGCGGATGAGCCACAACGCGAACCGGTTTCCCTGACTTGTGAGCGGAAGCGTGGACTCGGGCATCGTTCGCCGTCCTTTCCCCGAGGTGATCATACTTGATGATCGACCAACGGGCATTGCGTGACCGTCCGTTGAGCAGAAAATGATCTGGATTCGGCAACAATCATGGTAGTAATAGCGCCGGGTTTTTGACTGAGAACCCTTGGAAGCGGATGGAACGGCCAGTTGACGACGCTGACAAGTTTTGGTATAGTATGACTGGCCGTTCAGTAGAAGTGCGAATTAGAGGAGGGTACAATGGTGAGTACAATGAGCACTGCGCGAGAGCGCGTTCAGGCCGCTGCTGAGCGGCTGTTCGCTGAGCGCGGTTACAAAGCCGTTACGTTGAGGGACATTGCCCAGGAATTGGGCATCCGTCAGGCATCGCTCTACTACCACTTTCCAGGCGGTAAGGAAGAGCTCTACGTCACTGTTACTGAACGGGGGCTCCAAGCACACCGTGAGGGACTGGAGCAGGC
>DAOTWO010000140.1:0-20860 GCA_034435855.1 Thermomicrobium sp.
TGCTACCGGTGCGCGGCAAGCGATTGTCCCAACCGGTTTCTTCACCTCATTTGACGGTGGTACAACGTGGATCGACGGACAGATTCCACTTCGGACCGGCAATGGTGGCGGTGATCCCGTGCCCGCGTTTAATCGAAAGCACGGTGTTGTTCTCATGGCCCAGCTGGAGAACGTACGCGGGCTCGGAGGGCCATTTGTCGCGCAAGGAGACGTTTCTGTTAGCCGCTCGACCGATGGTGGCATCACGTGGAGTGAACCAATCACTGTCATGAAAGGGCAGGGGACCGGCATTGGGCCGGCACGCAGCGCACTCTTCTTCGATAAAGAGTGGCTTACTGTGGATAACAACCCCACGTCGCCATATTATGGACGGGCCTACCTGACGGCAACGCTCTTTGTGAACGGCCCACAGGGCAGCTACACACGCTCCCCGATCGTTCTCAGTTACTCCGACGACGGGGGACTGACCTGGAGTCCGCCACAGGAGATTTCTGGCCATCACTCTAGCTGCTCCTACCAGACAACCGGTCCGGCGGGTGAATGCGATGAAGACCAGTTCTCGATTCCTGTCGTGACATCCGACGGTACGGTATACGTCCATTTTCACAACTATCAGAACCAGAGCGCTTGGGAAGTCTCCTTCGACTTCGACGCACAGATCATGGTTGTGAAGTCGACCGACGGCGGGCAAACCTGGAGCGATCCAGTTCCAGCCGTTCAACTGGAGGACGGGCTCAGCGATATGCCGTGGTCCGTCGTTGCACGTCAGACAATCTGGGGGCATCAGATCCGTTGGAACGCGGCAGGAAATATTGTCGTTGATCCAACAGATCCTACTCACCTCATCATTGTCTTTGCGGATCGCGGAACGCCAAATTCCGCAGCATCGGAGGGCTGCTTCCACACGGATGGCACTCTCAACATCGGTCATCCCCCGACTACGACCCGTGTCAAGCGAAAACTTCCTTCGATACTGATGTGTTCCGGGTCGTTTCCTTTGACGGCGGAGTCAGCTGGTCAGCACGTGAGCTCATCGACAACGCCTCAGGAGCACCACAGTGGTTCCCTTGGGCTGGAGTCCTCTCAGATGGCCGGTTAGTCGTGGCCTGGGACGAAGACACCACACCCGCCCCAGCAGACAGTTTTCTCCACGTTCTCTGGGTCGAGGGTGCAGGGAAGGAGACCCTTGGTCCAAGCGAACAGGTCGACATCTCCGTCACGCACTGGGCTGGGCAATACGTGCCACAGACACGCTGGCCAGCAGCCTGTGGCCCGGCAGGGTATAGCGATTCCCCGATCACTGACGCTGCGGGCAAGGACTGCAATGTCTTCCACGGAGACTACACCGGCCTGGCTGTGGGATCCGATGACAGTATCAACGTTGTCTGGACCGGTTTAAATGCGCAAGCCACTTCTCCGCAACTCGATCCGTACACTGGCACACCACACGATGGCTACCGGCAGGATGCGATGTTCGCACGACGTTCTCCCTAGCGCAGATAGGGGGCAGCACTCATCGGGTTGCTGCCCCCGTGACTTTGCAGCATCCCATGCTCGCTGGTACTTCCGTAGAGACGGTGATGAAGGCCAACACGGCTCTGCAGCAACTCTTGGCGTCTCCAACAGATCGATCGGCGCTTTCAGCACGCCAGAACGGCACCTGCCCGAGGGTTCGCCAGAGAGCAAGTGGCTGTCTTGACAACGTTAGCGGACAAGATTAGAATAACGGGCAACAATTGAGAGGCCGGCGCTCATCCAGAGCGGTGGAGGGAACGGCCCGAGGAAGCCCGGCAACCAGCGCAGGCCACTGCGCCAGGTGCCAATGCCGGCGGAGCGAAAGCGCTCCGCACGATGAGCGCGGTCCTTGCAGTGATGCAAGCCCCTCCACCATGTTGTGGAGGGTTTTTCGTCATCCCTCCACGCGAAATGATGAGCCAGCGACGGGAGGCGCACGTTTCCCGGTGAGGACGTGTGCCAAGAGCGGAGGGAGAACTGTGACGACGACCGTGCCGTGTACGTATCGCCTCGCACGCATCGCCACGCCTGAGCAGCCGTTCGTCACCGAGCATGGGGATGTCTTGCCGGTCGTCGACATCGCCTATGAAACCTGGGGTGAACTCAGTCCGAACCGCGATAATGTCGTCCTGATCTGTCATGCCCTGACCGGGAGCAGTCACGTTGCCCCGCACGGTCCGGATGACCTCCCCGGCTGGTGGGATCCGATGGTGGGTCCTGGCCGGCCTATCGACACCGACCGATTTTTCGTGATTTGTGCAAATGTCCTCGGCAGCTGTTATGGCTCAACCGGCCCACGCTCGATCGATCCTCGGACTGGACGACGCTACAATCTTCGTTTCCCACTGATCACTGTCCGGGATATCGTACGCACCCAAGCGATGCTCCTCGATCAACTCGGAATCGATCGAGTCTATGCGGTGATCGGTGGCTCACTGGGTGGTATGCAGGTGCTCGAGTGGGCTGCCATGTATCCTGAGCGAGTCGAGCGGATCGTGCCCATCGCCGTTGGGGGACGCTTCTCCGATCAGGGGATTGCCTACAACGAAGTGCAGCGCCGCACTATCATGCTGGATCCCGATTGGCAAAACGGTGAATATGAGGACGGCCAAGGACCTCGCCGTGGCCTGGCCATTGCCCGGATGCTTGGCATGATCACGTACCAGTCCGACGAGCTCATGTCAGCACGCTTCCAGCGACGGACTGAAGCGCGGTACACTGCCTGGCCCGAGTTCCTGGGTCGCTACGACATCGAGGGCTACCTCCACTACCAGGGCGACAAGCTTGTTCGGCGATTCGA
Source organism: Thermomicrobium sp. (assembly GCA_034435855.1). Classification (GTDB taxonomy): domain Bacteria; phylum Chloroflexota; class Chloroflexia; order Thermomicrobiales; family Thermomicrobiaceae; genus Thermomicrobium. The sequence goes on from DAOTWO010000140.1 coordinate 2,816, forward strand.
TGCCAATAGTTATCTCTATCTCACGCGGGCAATGGACTCGCACGATCTTGGACGCGGGCGGGGTGGGTACCATGCTGGACTTGCCTTGATCCGCGCCCGAACCCTGTGCGTTGGGATCTGCTCCGATATCCTGTTCTGGCCAAGTCAAGTGCGGGGTCTCGCCGACGATCTCCGCGCACTTGGCGTTGATGCTCGATATTGGGAGCTTGATTCCCCGAACGGTCATGACGCGTTTCTCAAAGACTTTGATCAGATCGGCCCCGTGATCGCTGACTTTCTGAGCGAACCGTGAGGACACGGGCTGGCTGCCCTGATCAGGGTAGCCGATCGAGACCCGCCCCGAGAGGCCGGACGATGCGGCCCGGCCTCTCGGTCGTCTCCTCATCCTAACCCGGCATCTTCCTCAGGCAGATGGTTCGAGGGTCGGCAGCAAAGCCGCACCGAACCGCACTGCGTCAAGAGTGTCCGCGATTAGCGCGCTGGCCGTCGGTGCTGGACCGGCCCCAGGACCGTAGAGGACGACCGTCCCGACCCGGTCACCGGTCAACTCGATCGCATTCAGGTTCAGGCGAACATGGGCCAGAAGGTCACTTCCCGGCACGAAGACTGGGTGGACGCGCAGGTGCCAACTCCCATCGAGGAGTTCCGCCTGGGCAATCAGCTTCATCGCCCCGCCACGTGCCCGCGCATCGAGAATTTGGTCTGGGGTTACCGTGGTGATGCCTCGCCGTTCGACGAAATCGGGTCGAATATGGCGCCCGGCAGCAAGTGACGCGAGAATGCTCAATTTGTAGGCCGCGTCGTACCCCTCGACGTCCGCCGTTGGATCCGGTTCGGCGTAGCCGAGCCGCTGTGCCTCCCGCAACGCTTCCTGATAGGGCATTCCTTCTTCCGCCATCACTGTGAGGATGTAATTGGTCGTTCCGTTCACGATTCCCCGGATGCGGTAGATCCGGTTCACCGTGAGCAACTGCCGTAAGCTGGCCATCAAGGGGATTCCTGCACCCACACTCGCCTCAAAGAGCAGCGCCCGCTGATGTCGCCGTGCCGTGGCGACGAGCTCGGCAAAGTGCTTGCTTAACGCCTCCTTGTTCGCCGTCACGACGTGTTTCCCTGCCGCCAAGGCACGTTTCATATAGGTCGCTGCCGGCTCTTCCCCACCCATCGCTTCCACGACGACCGCCACGGTGGGGTCTTCCAGAATCGGATCGATCGACGTTGTCGCTGCCCACTCTGGCAACCCTGCCTGCACCACACGCTCCGGATGCCGAGCCATCCCCCACCGAACCTCAAGCGCAAGTCCAGTTCGCTGCGCCAGTGCTTCACGTTCTTCGACAATTGTGCGAAGAACCGCACTCCCAATTGTGCCTACCCCAAGTAGGGCAATCCCGACTGTCTGCATCATTGCCCTTCCTCTCGTTCCCGCTTGACCTTCGCCCGGCTGCCTGGTACAGTCACCCCAGGCGCTGACAGGGTAGGCGAGCCCGAGCGCCTCGCGCAACGGGAAGGACCGCGAGAGATGAACGCCGTGCGCTCAGCCACGCGGACAACGACAGGGACTACCGCGACGCGCTGCGCCGGCGTGCGCTCGGGTAGCCCATAATCGCGCGGTCGAACTCGAGCGAACGCCGGCAGGGGTTTAATCCTCTGCCGGTTTTTGTCGTTTGAGGACGTGAGAAGGGAGGACGCAGTGGCCGAACGGATCGATGTGGCGATCTTGGCAGCAACGGGGAGTGTCGGGCAACGCTTCGTCCAGCTCCTTGCCGGGCACCCCTGGTTCCGGATCGCGGAACTTGTGGCGAGTGATCGCTCCGCCGGCAAGCGCTATGCCGAAGCCGTCAACTGGCGGATCAGTGCGGCGCCCCCCGAAGAAGTTCGCGACCTCGTGGTGAAGCACATCGAGGAACCGATCCAGAGTCCCATTGTCTTCTCAGCCCTCCCTGGCGGTGTGGCGGGAGAGATCGAGGAAGCTCTTGCTGCCGAGGGGAAGAAGGTCTTTACCAACGCACGCGACCACCGGATGGATCCTGATGTTCCCTTGCTTATTCCAGAGGTGAATCCCGATCACGCACGCGCCATCGAGCGTCAACGGCAACTGCGCGGTTGGCGTGACGGCTTCATTGTGGCCAACCCGAACTGTTCAACGATTCATCTCGTCCTTGCGCTCAAACCCATCTATGACGCTTTTGGGATCGAGAAAGGAATCGTCACGACACTCCAGGCTGCTTCTGGTGCTGGTTACCCCGGTGTTCCCTCACTCGACCTCATTGACAACGTGGTGCCGTTCATCAGTGGTGAGGAGGAGAAGATCGAAGCGGAGTCTCGAAAGATTTTGGGAACCTGGGCTGATGGAGCCTTCCAAGACGCACCGCTCACCCTTAGCGCCCACTGCAACCGTGTCCCGGTTCGCGACGGGCACATGGAGACGGTCAGCTTGAAGCTCAGTCGCCCTGCAACGCCAAGCGAGATCGCTGAGGTCCTCCGCTCGTTCCGTGCCCGGCCACAGGAACTCGAGCTTCCGAGCGCACCACGGCAGCCGATTGTCGTGTTGGATCAGCCCGACCGGCCTCAACCCGTCCTCGACCGAGATGCCGAGCGCGGTATGGCGTCGGTCGTTGGTCGTATCCGCCCCTGCTCCGTGTTCGACGTCCGGTTCGTCGTGCTGGGGCACAATACCATTCGCGGTGCGGCAGGCGCGTCAGTGCTCAATGCGGAACTCTTCTATCGAGAGGGCTGGCTCTGAGAACATCAGGGCAGCAGGCCACTCGAAATCGGGGGCCTGCTGCCCCTTCCTTACACGCGAACCGGCTCCAATTCAGGAATCCGCGCCGCAATTTCTGGCCGCGTCACGAGCGGATAGGACAGGCTATCGGCGAGGGCAAGCCATGATGCCTCGATGATGTTTGTGGATGAGCCGACAGTGTTCCAACTCCCGTGCGCATCCCCAGAGCGAATCCAGACGCGCACCTTCGCACCCGTCCCATGGTGGTCGTCAAGCACGCGCACCTTGTAGTCCTCAAGTTCTACCGCGGCGATTTCCGGGTAGAACTCCTGCAAAGCCTTGCGCGTCGCTTGATCGAGCGCGTTCACTGGGCCGTTCCCCTCAGCGGCCGTGTGGAACACCTGATTCCCGATGCGCAACTTCACCATCGCCTCAGCCAGCATGCCGCGGCCATTGCGGTACTCGGTCAGGACCGTATAGTCAAGCACCTCGAACGGTGGCCGATAGTCCGGCAAGTTGCGCCGGATAAGAAGCTCAAGCGAGGCATCGGCATCCTCGAACCAGTACCCCTGGAACTCCAGCTCTTTAATCTGTTCCAGCACCCGCCGCACGACATCCGGCTTGTCTCCGAGCTCAATCCCAAAGCTGCGTGCCTTCACCACAATATTGCTGCGTCCGCTGAGCTCGCTGACCAGGACGTGCCGTGTGTTCCCAACGACTTCCGGCGGGATGTGCTCATAAGCCGAGGGATGTTTGGCGATCGCGTTGACATGCAGTCCCGCCTTGTGCGTGAAGGCAAACGCACCCACGAACGGTAGCCGCGGATCGTGAGTGAGATTCGCTACCTCAGCGACGTAGCGCGACGTCTCGGTCAGCTTCTTCAGGTGCCCCGGTGGCAAGCACCGATAGCCCAACTTGTACTCGAGGATCGGAATCACCGAACAGAGATTCGCGTTGCCAATCCGCTCGCCCAACCCGTTCATTGTCCCCTGGACGTGCGTTACACCCTCAAGGACCGCTGCAATCGTATTCGCCACTGCCAACTCGCAATCGTTGTGCGTGTGGATCCCGACTGTACAAGAAACCGTCTTGAGCGCATGACGCACTGCCCGCACCAGGGGTTCAGTCAACGTCCCGCCATTTGTATCGCAGAGCACCACTGCATCGGCTCCAGCGTCGCAAGCAGCACGGAGCACGGCGAGGGCGTAATCAGGATCCTCAGCATAGCCGTCGAAGAAGTGCTCGGCGTCAAAGATGACCTCGCGTCCTGCCTGTTTGAGGAAGGCCACCGATTCTGCCACCATACGGAGATTCTCTTCGAGCGTGGTGCCAAGGATGTGAAGGACTTGGAATCGTGACGCCTTCCCAACAATCGTCACAGTCGGCGTATCGGCTTCAACCAAGAGACGCAAGTTCGCATCGTCTTCAACCGCGATGCCGGCACGCCGGGTGCTCCCAAAGGCCGCGATACGCGCGTTCCGCCACACCTCATGGCGTGCGCGCTCGAAGAACGCCATGTCCTTCGGATTCGAGCCCGGCCAGCCACCCTCGATATACGCGACTCCGAGCTCGTCTAGCGCGCGAGCGATTTTCAACTTGTCCTCAGTCGTCAGCGAGACACCGGAGCCCTGCGTTCCGTCTCGCAAGGTCGTGTCGTAGATCACCACCCGCCGTGCACCATTGTTACCCATAGGACCTCCTTCTCCTGAAACGTTCGGCGGCCTCCCCGCGCTGGGGAGGCCGCCTTCTCGTTCTCTTTGACGCGTCGTGTTACACGCTTGCGGGCTCAATCCTCCCCAACGCCGCTTGCCCCGCCACGCGGGGCCGAATAATCGCAATAATCGCGATCGCAGCGTTCAGGTGCTGAGCCACTGTCTGCCCGCTCCTCACCGTACTGCCTGACAGCCTACTTCGAAAAGCACCCACTGTCAAGACCATCGTTCGCATATGCGGTCTGCGTCGCCGGCCTCCGCGAAAGAAGATCCGAACGGAGCAAGCGGAAAAAACGCCTTATCCGAGAGGAAATTCGATCGCCACATCAATAAGAGTCGGAACATCCCGGCCCAGTGCAGCGACAATTTCCTCACTTAAGTGCTCAGGCGTCATGACTCGTACCCCAGGAACGCCGTACGCCTCGGCCAGTTGAAGGAAACTCGGATTCACGAGATCGACGGCGATGAAACGCCCACCATACGAGCGCGCCTGTTCGTCCTTCACTGCGGTGTAGCTCGAATCGTTAAAGATGACGATGGGAATCCCCACTCGGAATTGCACGGCCGTCGCAAGCTCCTGCATCGTGAACTGATATCCCCCATCGCCAACCAGGGCCACCACCGGTGCATCTGGGCGAGCGATCTTCGCACCAATAGCGGCGGGCAGTGCGAAGCCAAGCGTCCCGTAGCCAGTCGGAAACAGGTATGTGCGGGGGCGATAGACCGGGTAGTGTCGGTTACCGACGTAGGCCATCATGGTCATGTCGTTCACCAGAATCCCATCGCGTGGCAGCGCAGCACGGATCGCCTGGAGCCATCCGGCGTGCGAGGCACCCCACGCCTGGGTGAGCGCTTCCTGTTTCCGTGCACGGAGCTCCTCGACCGGCCAGCCCGCCCGATAGATCCCACGCGACTGGAGTGCTGTCAAGAGCGCTCGCGCCGTCGCCCGAGCGTCGGCAACAATCGGTAGGGTGGGGGAATACTGGCGGAGGATCTCTTGCCGATCGATATCGATACGGATTCGCCGCTGCGGCAACGGCAACCGTCCGTTGCCGGTGTCTTGCGCTCCCAGTTTTGAGCCGAAGATCAATACGAGATCCGCTTCGCGCAATACTCGATCGACCGCATTACCCGGCTCCCAGAGATTCCCCAAGCACCTCGGATGATCCTCGGGAACCGCTCCTTTCCCTTGGAGAGAAGTAATCACTGCAGCGCCCAGTCGCTCCGAAAGCTCAACAAGCTCCCTTTCGGCCTCACTTGCAACTGCTCCACCGCCGCAATAGAAAACGATGCGTTCGGACTGCTCAAGAGCCGCGACGGCCAAGTCGATCGCTGTGGAATCCGGTTCGGGTCGAGCAGGTAGCGGTGGCTGCAGCGAATCGAGTTCGACCTCGCCACTCCCATGCAAAACATCGAGCGGCACCTCGACATGTGTCGGACGAGGTCGTCCGCCCAGTGCGCGGGCGAACGCCTCCCGCAGGAGCTCGGGCACTTCCTGCACAGTCCGGGCCCGCTCGGCCCACGCAGTCAGTGCGCGCATGATGCCCAGCTGATCCTTGCAATCGTGCAAGTGGCCGAGCATCTTACCTTGCCATGGCTGCTCGACGTTCGAAGCAATCACCACCACTGGCGAAGAGTCAGCATAGGCTTCTCCGACTGCGGTGGCGATGTTCGTTACCCCTGGACCAGTGATCACAATCGCCACGCCTGGTTTCCCAGAGACACGGGCATACCCATCAGCCATGAAGCCGGCACCCTGCTCGTGGCGTGCAAGCACATGCCGGATCGATGAAGAGAACAATGCATCGTAGATCTGGAGCGTGTGCACGCCGGGAATACCAAAAACAACCTCAACGCCGAGCCGTTCTAGCGTCCGCACGACGGCCTCACCACCGCGAACCCGCATCACCGCTTCCCCTCGTATCATCCCCGCCCACTACACAGCGCGGCGATTATACCGATCTCGACACGAGGCCGTGCCTTCCCTTCCTGTCTCATACGTGTCCACCGCATCAAAGGGGGAGAAAGGCGTCGTTCAGGGCTTATCTTACTCCACCTGTGATATGAAGTCAGATCAGCCGGTCCGGAAGCAGATCCACGATTGGTTGGGAGCCGCAACCACGTATCAGGGAATTTCGCACCAGCACCCTTCGGCTCCTGACTACTCTTCTCGACAACCTTTCACGCGAGCGAGAGTCTCCACCTGCTTATCCAAGGCTCGCCGTGAGCTGGACAAGTTCAGCCTAGCGACTTGTGGCACCAGCACCCAACAGCTCCCCAGGATATGACCGAAGCAAGGATGCTGTCTACGCACTACATGCAATCCGCGTTTCAGTGCAACGGTTTTCCTCCGTCCAATCACACTACGGCAAAGTTCTCGCGATATCTCATCAGACCAGTATTAAGCTCTAAACTCTTACTGGGAAAGTTTTAACTTCGCGAAGCTCTATGCATGTCACCTAGCACACGAAAGTGGGAACGAGTAGCCTTCGACAGGCAAAGCGGGCGGGGGAGCACGCGTTGATGCCACCGCGTGTGCTTGTACACACGATTGTTTTTCTCTTCCTCATTGGAGCATTACTCGCTCGGCCAGTTGTGACACCGTTGGCTCGCCCCGGAGCGGCGTACGGCGCTCTTCCCCGACGGAATCGCGCCTCGGTCACCATCGTTTCACGACGTGCCATCCTCATACGGCAGTGACGCCGAGCAACACAAGTGGGAACACTGCTTCCAACTCCCAAGGCAGTAGACCAGGCTCCCACCGTCACAACCACAATCCTCCCTCCTATCCCTGCTGAACCGACACCACCCACCTCAACCTCCACTCCATCCCACTCAGCCTTTCGGGACCCGGTGCCGATCCTTACGTATCACTACATCCGCCCGCGCCCTGGCAGCGATGATCCACTTGACCAACGACTCTCGGTTGATCCGGCCACATTCCAAGCTCAGATGGATTGGCTGGCTCAACACGGCTTTACACCGATCACCCTGTCCGAACTCGCCGCGCTGCGTGCCGGACTCGATCCAGCCCCACCTCATCCAATCGTTCTCACCTTCGACGATGGATATCGCGACTTCTACCAGAACGCTTTCCCAATCCTGCGCGCACACGGCTTTCAGGCGACGGTCTTCATCATTACTGGCTTCGTTGGGCAGGAACGCTACCTCACCTGGGACATGATCCGGGAGCTGGACCGCTCTGGACTGGTCGAAATCGGTGCCCACACCGTCCATCACCCGGAGCTCACAACGCTCGCGAATCCAGAGAGTGAGATCCGTGGTTGCAAAGACGCACTCGAACGCGCATTAGGACACCCGGTCACTGCTTTTGCTTACCCTGCCGGGAAGTTTGACGCACGTGTCGAAACGGCCGTCCGTGCAGCTGGCTTCAGGCAGGCCGTCACCACCCAGCCTCGTTGGGCAACGTCAGGAGATGATCCGCTCGCCTTACCACGCCTCCGCGTCACGGGTGATCTCACACTGGCTCAGTTCGCGGCATTGCTCACCGGGTGAGTCCTAGCCTCTCACGCCTTCCGACCACGAGGCTCAAGGATGCGTACCTCGGCGAGATTCCCGACCAGCTGGGCCAACCGCTTGGCATCCTCCACCGATCCAACCACTGCTCCGTAGTGCATCGGTATCACGACCCGCGGCCTTAGCATACGCACCGCCTCGGCCGCTTCCTCAGCCGTCATCACATACGTGCCACTTACTGGTAAAAAGGCATACTCGACTGGGGCGAATTCAGCCATCTCGGGTATGGCATCGGTATCACCAGCAAAGTACCAAGTTACTCCGCCTGCTTGACAGAGATAGCCGACATGCTCGAGTTCGCGCGGATGATACGGAACCCCAGGACTGCGGAACTTGTTGAGGTTATATGCTGGAACCGCGCGAATATGGAGTTTCTCATAAGTCAATTCGCCCCCAGGCTTGATTACCTGCACCGGTGGAGCCAATTCGTTCTTGCTCGCTGCGGTCGGATTGGCCACCACGAAGGTTCTGCGAGGATCACGAATCTTCGCAATGTCTGACGGCGAACAATGGTCAAAGTGATCGTGACTGATCAAAATCACATCCGCTATTGGCTCGCCATCCGGTATGCGGAACGGATCATGATAGATCCGCAGGCCGTCCACTTCGATGCGAAACGCAGACTGTGCATACCAGGTCACTTCGAAGGCCATCTCCGTTCCCTTCCAACCCAACTCCTCGCGCGGTTTGGCACGAGTATGCTTCGGCGACGGCACCCCACGTCGAGCAACGCTCGAGCATATGGGACGACTGCGGTGTTTGCCCCGCACGAGGCCAAGAAGCGCGTCGAGCGCGTCCGTCGCGCTAATTCGATGTCAGAACGACCTCTCAGACAGTTTGCTCGATCTGACCTGCTGGGTGTGGAGTCAGAGGCCCGAGCAAGCGCTCAAGCGCCATAATGTGACTGCAGGTGCCGACGCCCAGTGCCTCAAACGAGTGACAGGTGCAGGTCCACGTGCCGCCTTCGAAGCGGACATCGTACACATCGTGATCACCGCGGAACCGCACGTGAAGCGAGCGAATCTCGGCGCGCTCCGGCTCTGCTGCGTACCGCCGGGCCTTTTCGATCTTCCCAATGAGGCTCGAGTTCATCGCCGTGACTCCTTTCACTTCCTCTTCGCTCAGACACCGATTCGTTGTTCTAAAAACGCTCAGGGCACCAGGACGCATGATCCTGGTGCCCTCTTCACGTCCCTCAGTTGTCGGACCTCCGTGCATAGCGGGGTCCTCTCTGCCTCATGGGAGTAACTGCTCGGAGTATAGCGTAGCAGTAACCAGTCAGCAACAGAATCTCGACGAGCGCCGCCTCTACCCGCTGCAAGTCCTGCTCACCCGTGCTGTTTTCGGGCTTGTGGGCACCATGATGTGGCACACTGTGATTGCCCGTACTGTTCGCTGTTTCGTCGCCTGGCACTGTAGAGAGAGGGCTACACACGCCGCCCCTTCGACACGCTACACTCGCTGCTGGGGGGATTATGACTGCGAGTATCGCCATCTTGGCTGGTGGGCAAAGCCGGCGCATGGGCCAAGACAAAGCCCTCCTTGACTTTCACGGCGAGCCGTTGCTCGTCCGGGTGCTCCGCCGGGTTCGACCGCTGACTGACGATGTCTTCATTGTGGCAAGCGACCGTCCCGAATACTCACGGTTCAACGTGCCTGTGGTTCCCGACCGACTACCGGGAAGTGGTCCACTTGGCGGCATCTACACTGCTCTTTTGACCGCCCGGCACGACTATTGCCTAGTACTGTCCTGTGATCTCCCGTTCGTCAACCCACAACTCTTAGAAGCCCTGCTTGCACTACCCCGCGACTATGATGTGCTCGTTCCCACACGTGCAGAGCAGACGGGGCAGGGAGGAGCGGAAACATTCGAGACCCTTCATGCGATCTACGCCAAGTCCTGCATTCCAGCGATTGAACAAAGGCTGCTGCGCGGCGAGTTCAAGATCATCGGCTTCTTCCCGGAAGTGCGTGTTCGTCGCGTACCTGAGACCGAGCTCCGCCGTTACGACCCTGAACTGTTGTCCTTCCTCAACGCCAACACACCAGATGCGTACCGCTGGGCCCTCGCGCGTGCAGCAATGACTGAGTATCCAAGTCAAACGAATGAGGGTGAACAGTGACGTCGGTGACAATCTCGTCTTTCGCGGAGCAGGCTGGCCGCCCGATTCTCATGGGACGCCGCTGGGCCGTCTCCAGCGGCCATCCACTCGCCTCTTGGGTTGGGGCTCGGATCCTCGAGCAAGGGGGGACTGCCGCCGATGCCGCTGTCGCTATCGCGGCCGCACTCAACGTCGTGGAACCACAGATGTCCGGGCTCGGTGGCGACCTCTTCGCGCTCTTTTTCCACGCAGAGACCAAGACCGTCTGGGCGGTCAACGGTACAGGCCCAGCACCGCTTGAGGCAATACCAGAGCGTTTCCGAGGTGGCATACCGGAGCGCGGACCGCTCAGCGTCTCAGTCCCAGCAGCAGCACGAGCGTGGGAATTGCTTGTCCAGCGCTGGGGACGTCTCTCGTTCGCCCAGTCACTAGCTCCAGCCATTGAACTGGCCCATGAAGGTTTCCCGGTCAGTCATAACCTGGCGGCTTCTCTCCGAGCACACGCCGACCTACTCGCCAGTTACTCGCATTCAGCCCGGATCTTTCTGCCGAGCGGAAACGTCCCGCGACCGGGACAACTGCTACGACAGACAGAACTCGCCCGAACGCTCGAGATGATTGCGAGAGAGGGGGCTGCTACCTTCTACGAAGGTGAGCTGGCCGAGCGTCTCGCTCGCGCCGTCGTAGAGGCAGGCGGGTTACTGACTCGCGAGAGTTTAGCACTCGCGGAAGCAGACGTTGTGGCCCCACTCTCGCTGTCATACCGTGGCTGGCTAGTCTGGGCACCTCCACCCAATTCCAGTGCCCATACACTCCTCGAGATGCTTGGTATTCTTCAGCATCTCCCGCTCGAATCCTGGCGGCCACTCTCGGCTGAGTTGCTTCATGCCATGATCGAAGCGAAGAAAATTGCGTTTTCAGATCGGGAGCGTTTTACAGGGGATCCCCGCTTCGGCAGCGTACTGCCGGAGGATCTTCTCGATTCCGATCGGTTGCGGGCCTTGACGCGCGCAATTGATCCGCTCCGTGCACGCCCTGTTCCTCAGCGTCGCGAGCAGGAGGGGTCACAGACAACCTCGTTCTCGGTGGTGGACCCATACGGGAACGTCATTGTTGTGACCGCCAGCATCAATATGGCATTCGGATCCGGCTTCGTCGCTGGCGACACTGGAATCTTGCTCAATAACCGCATGACGTATTGGCATCTTGAGGCTGGACATCCGAATCAGCTGCAACCGGGTAAGCGTGTGCGACATACGCTCAGCCCCATCCTGTTGACGCGAGACGGATCAGCACTCGGCATCGGCACTCCAGGCAGCGATGCGCAGGTCCAGATCTTGCTTCATGTGCTCGTTCACATCATCGATTACGGCTTCGAGCTGCAACCAGCTGTCGAACTCCCACGCTGGCGGCACCGTGGTCCAGGACAGGATTCAAACTGGCCCCACGGAACGATGGACCTCGTCCAGGTCGAAGGTCGACTCCCCAATGTGACGATTGAAGGGTTACAAGCACGCGGGCACCGGGTCGAGCGATTGTCGCGGTGGGGTCCTATCGGGTCATGTCAAGTGGTCCACCGAATCGAAGACCCGCTAGTACTCCAAGCAGCGGCAGACCCTCGGAGCGATGCATACGCGATCGTGTGGTGATGAGCGGGAGCAACGACTATGCTGCGGACTTGGCAGGGGTCCGGCATCGTAACGTTCCTGAGCGATTACGGGCTCCAGGACAGTTACGTGGCTCAAGTGAAAGGGGTCATTCTCGATCGCGCTCGACAGGCGACAATCGTCGACATCACGCATCTCATTCCACCACAGGACATTCTTGAGGGAGCCTTCCAACTCAGCACTGCCTGGCGAGTGTTCCCGGCTGGCACTGTTCACCTCGCTATCGTCGATCCAGGGGTTGGTACAGCGCGCCGCGCTGTCCTCCTCGTTGCGGATGAGCACGCATTCGTCTTACCAGACAACGGACTTGCAACCTTCGTTCTTGCGGAAGCATCGTCGATTGCGGCGTGGGAACTCGACCGACCACAGTTCTTCCGGTATCCTGTATCGGCAACATTTCATGGACGTGACCTCTTCGCGCCCATCGCCGCAGCACTCGTCACAGGAGTTCCACTAGACGACCTTGGTTCTCCGCTCGATCCCGCGACATTAATTCGGCTGCCGGTCCCTGCGGTACAAGTCGAAGCAGATCGCGTCATTGGACCTGTCGTATCCATCGATCGGTTCGGCAACTGCCGAACTCTAATCCGACCTGAGCAGTTACCTGGAGCAGCTGATCGACTTCTCGTGCGCTGCAACACACTTGTTATCCATGGTCTCTCCCGTACCTTCGCGGACGTTTCCCCTGGCCAGCCCCTCGCGCTTCTTGGCAGTCACGGTGGGCTGGAACTCGCGGTACGCGACGGGAACGCCGCGGCGCAATGGGGTATTGTTCGCGGCAGTCTCGTCGAGGTACACGTCCTCCCCGAGTGAGCAAGTGCTATACTGCCCACATGGACATTCGAACAGGAGTCCGTCACCGATGGGACGCGTGCAGACAGCGAAATCACGGCGGAAGGCGACAAGGCGAACCAGCCGAGCCACGACACCGACACAGACCTCTGTGTCCAAAGCTCCGCCACCGGACACTCAGGCAGGAAGTGCAGCGGCGGGCATCATTAGCCCATGGGGACGTGTCGACGAAGAATATGCGCTTATCAAGGCTGACTTGAAGCGACTTGCCTGGGTCACAACTTTTCTCCTCGCTCTCCTCGCAGTCCTTACCGTTCTCTTACGTTGAAAGACGGGAGAAACGTGAGCGCCCGCCTCGTTCGAGGCGGGTGCTGTAGGGACTCTGCGGTCGCTCAGCCTTCGATTGTCTCGTCCAAGTCGAGGTCGACGACCAGTGCCTCTTCGTCGACAGTACTGAGAAGTTCCTCGGTAACTTCTGCCTCTTCTTCCTCGATCTCGATTGCCTCTTCCTCCACGCCCAGAGCCTCGACTTCCTCCTCGGGGAACAGCTCCTCTTCCTCGAGCTCCTCGGGCCTGAACTTCTCGGGAACATACGGACGTGGCGGCGCGATCTTCGGCTGCGGCGGGAAAGACGGGACGTTCAGAAGGTGTGGCGCACGAAAGACCTCACGCAAGATGATGCGGAGCGTATCGCCGGTCAATTGCAGGACAAACGCACGGTACTGATTCCCTTCCCGCGAAAACCGAATCAACCGCCGAGCGAGTCGCCCTTCGAGTTGCCCGAGCCGTGTACCGTCCGCATCGACGACGAAGACCGCGCTCTCTGCGTACTGCAGGAAGACCTCCTGGCCAGGGAAGAGGCGCGCCAGGATCACCGATGCGGCAGGTCGGAGCAGATCGGTAACATAGGTTCGCCCCATCTCTTCCATGAAGACATCTGGCCGCGGTGCGGGGCGCCCAGCAGGCATCGGGATCACCCCGTCCGTCGTCTGCCCAGCCAGCCACTCAAGTCGGGTGACATTGCGCTGGGCAATTGCATTGGTCGGTTCGATCTCCAGCGCACGCTGGTATGCCGCTCGCGCATCAGCCACCCGACCGAGCTCCGCATACGCATGTCCAAGCCGGTTCCAGGCCGTGACGTCACGCGGCGCCAACTCAATAATTCGCCGGTTCAGCTCCACCGCACGCTGCCATTCGCCCTGGAAGGCGGCTTGCTTTGCCGCCTGCGTCAGCCGACGCAAGAGGCGACGTTCTTGGCTACCATGATTGGAAAGCGCTGACATCGCTGTACTCTGCCTCCATCCAGTTCAGCTTGCAACACCGACCGCTTGGCGGGACTCGACAGCCACTGGTTCGCCGAGCAAATACCAGGGGCTGACATGGGTGATGCGAACCTGCACAAGACGCCCCCGCCACTCGCCCGGCGCCTCGAAGAACACAAGCGTGTTGCCACGCGTGCGGCCGCGCCAGCGGCCCCGTGCAATGCCGTCAACGAGGATCTCAACCGTCCGGCCAAGGTAGCGCTGGTTCCGCTCCCGGGCGATCCGCTCCTGGAGCTCCTCGATTGCCCGGTGACGCCGCCGCTTCTCCTCGCGCGGCACGTCGTCCGGCCAGCGCGCCGAGAGCGTTCCAGGCCGCGGCGAGTACATCGCCACATGCACCTTATCGAACTGAATCTCTTCTACGAGCCGGTAGGTGTTGAGGAACTGCTCTTCGGTCTCCCCCGGAAATCCGACGATGATATCGGTGGAAAGTGTCACCTCGGGAATCCACTCCCGGATCCGCGCAATCCGCTCCCGATATTCATCCACCGTGTAGTTGCGCCGCATGCGGCGCAGCACCTCGTCGTCACCGGCTTGCACCGGCAAGTTGACGTGCTCGCAGACTTTCGGCAACTCCGCGATCGCACGGACAAGCTTGTCGCTGAAGTACTTTGGATGGGACGTCAGGAAGCGGATACGCTCGATTCCCGGCACCTCATGCACACGTGCCAGGAGATCTGCAAGATCTGGCTGCCCTGGAAGATCATGGCCATAGGCGTTCACCGTTTGGCCAAGCAGCGTGACCTCACGAACACCACGCGCTGCGAGCTTCTCGACCTCAGCGACCACCTGCTCGATAGGCCGACTACGCTCGCGACCACGCCGATACGGCACGATGCAGTAGGAGCAGACGAAGTTGCATCCATAGATCACTGGGACAAAGGCGGTCACCTCGGGGTCCGCCTGGCCTTCGTCGTAATAATGCGGAAGCTCGACAAGATCGACGTCAACTTCGGCGAGCTCGGGCACTAACTGGACAAGCCGCTCGAACTCAGACGGTCCGTACCAAAGATCAACCCACGGGAAGCGCTCAGCAAGCCGCCGTTCCTGACCAGTCACAAGACAACCCGTCACTGCAATCCGCACATGCGGTTTGCGTCGCTTCAGCCGCGCCAAGGCCCCGATGTACCCGAGTGCCTTGTCCTCGGCCTGCTGCCGCACCACACAGGTGTTGACAATGACGACGTCCGCATCCCACTCACGTGCCGCTGGAAGATATCCCGCCTGTCGCAACAAGGCGGCCGCTTTCGCCGACTCGGCCTCGTTCATCTGACAGCCGATCGTCCAAATATGGAAGCGCTTGACGCCTGGTTCTTCATCGACGATCGCCGTCGTTCGTGGTTGAAGCTGGACGAGCTGCATGGAGTCCCCCTCCACAGGCGCAACGCGCCCGTGTCGTCGTACAGTCTATCAGTATACCCGATAGCGAGCCTCAGAACCGTCTGGCCGCGCCTCTCGCTTCCTGTGCTAGGATACACGCGAGGAGGTGGCCGACGAGCCGAATGACCTACCCAGGACGCGGAGCGTCCGCGTTCGTTCGGCTCTGCAAGGAGGGTCTATGACACACCGACGCTGCGGCACCTGCCGCTATTTCGAAGAAGGTGGACTGGCTGGATCCGGGTGGTGCCGACACCCGCAACGACGAGATCTGCAGCACATGGTATTCGTCCGTCGTGGCGAACTGGCATGTCGCACTGGATGGGATCAAGATCTGTGGGAGCCACGCGAGACCGAGGAACGGCCACCCCTGTCAGTGATTACCGGCTCATGGCACCGCCACACTGAAGTGCCAGAACCGCTGTTTTCCCCTGCAGAACCTCCGCCATCCGTACGTGAACGGCCGTCACCTTCTGAAGGCGTCGGTGACTTGCCACCTATCACTGTACCGCTCACCCAGGAGGCCCAAGTCAGCTTGCGCAACGGGCAGAGCGGTGAGACACAACCACTGCCGCTGGTCCCGGATCATGCCGAGCCCGCCGAATCCGTCGATGTCATAGAGGGACCATCGCCCGCAGACGTCCCACCTGATGCTCAAGCGGTACTCGCTGCCTTACCCCGTATTTGTCGAACCTGCCGGGATTTCCGCCCGACCGGCGATGGACGAACCGGCTGGTGTGGTAACTCGTACGCCTTTCCCGAGCGGACACTCGTCGATGCCGATAAGCTGACATGTGCGGGCACGCTTGGTTCCTGGTGGCTACCGAGCGATGATTGGTGGCTGCAGCAAGCTGATATTTCCCATCACGGCCAACCAACACCTCATGTTGACGAGTTCTTGCGCCAACTGCTCACCGAACGGCAGCAGGAGCGACGACGTCGTGCGAGTTCCTGAGGCAACGACCGATGGGTGAGTTTGGCGAACTCCTGCGAAATGCACGAGCCTATCGCGGCGTCTCTTTGGTCGACGCAGAACGCGCGACCCGCATCAATCGCCGGTATCTCGCCGCGCTGGAGCAGGAAGCCTTCGATCAGCTTCCCCCGCTCACTTACGCGCGGGGCATCGTGCGTATCTACGCACAGTACCTTGGTCTTGATCCGGTGACAGTGCTCGCCAAGTTCGAAGAGGCGCACGGTCAGCGGAGTATGGGTTTCCGCGTGGTACCGGCGGTTCGTCCTGTGCAGGAACCGCTTATGCACTGGGCACCAAACTTCGCGGTTATTGCCTTTATGCTAGCGATCTCCGCCATCGTCTTTGCCCTTGTCTACACGACGTATCTCGCCCCACGCCAGCAGCCGACACCCACGCTGCTCGCCTCCACCGAAAATACGACTCCCGTTCCGACTGTTCCTCCTCGTCTGAACGTTGACACGCCCGAACCGATTCATTCGCCCGCTGTTTCGCCCTCACCATCACCTGCAGCTTCGGCCACGCCGACGGCACCGTCAGCGGCATCCACACAAGCTGCGGCCCCAGAGGAGACTCCTCCCCCCAGCGTCGAGCCCACTCCTCCACCGACCCCAGAGGCGCCGAGCGGTGAGCATCTCTTTGAGATTGTCACAACCGGCCGCGTCTGGGTCCAAGCCACGGTGGACGGGCGCATCGTATTAGCCGAGGTGCTCGACGCGGGAGCACGACGAACATATCGCGGGCAGACGCTGACCGTGTCTTCCGGTAATGCGCCCCTCGTACGGGTGATCGTGGACGGTGAGGATCGAGGCCCGCTTGGCCAACGTTGGGATCAGACAGCAACCTACCCGTGACCGCTGCCGATTCCGCTACCCCAACTTACGCTTCACCGATACCACGTGAGAACGCAGGAACAACGGCGGTCAGGGCCTTCGGCTCCACGACCACCGTCAATTCCTCAGCGTTGGCACAAGGATCGCCATCAACCTCAACCGGGGCCGGGACACGTGAACGGATCGACACGCGGCGTCCGCGCCAATGTTCCACAAAGCGCGAGCGCCACAACCGGCCCAACGCCGCCCAGCTGAACAATTCTGCCCAGCCAGCCATGTTCGGTGGTCGCAAACAAAGCACATCAAGATATCCATCGCTCGGATCGATATCTGGGGCCAACTGGAAGTGGGGATGAACGAGGAACGAGCCATTGGCCACAAGCACAGTCCGGGCAACAATTTCCCGTGACTCTCCATCGATCTCCACGACAAACGGCCACGGTCCATCGCCAAGATGGCGGAGTCCAGGAAGGAGATAGCTCTGCCAAGCGAAGAATCGCTTCACATTTGGTGAGGCATCAGCCACAATCTGGGCGTCGATCCCCATCCCACCGAGAAACAAGAGAATTCGATTGGGGGTCACTCGCCCCACGTCGAGACGCCGATAACGAACGGGGCCTGCCAACGCCTGTGCGGCACGGACTGGTTCACCTGGAAGTCCAAGGAGACGCGCGACGTGGTTCGTGGATCCCCCCGGCAAGACACTGAAAAACGCTGGCGATTCGATGACACTGGCAGCGACACGGCTTGCGGTTCCGTCGCCACCGAACGCGACAACGATCTCCGCCACTTGCGCAGCCGCACGGGCGAGCAGTCCAATTTCTTCGGGTTCCGAGCCAACGTGAACTTCGACCCGAAACCGTCGCTCCAGCGTGCGAGTCACTCGCTCGACAATTGCCGGGCGGACGCGTCCCGCACCGGCATTCACCACGAGCGCCAAAGTCGGATGTGCTTTCATGCGGTCGTCGGAGCTCCTATCCGATACCGGAGAATCGCGCCGATCCCACCGTA
>DAOTWO010000141.1:0-23791 GCA_034435855.1 Thermomicrobium sp.
ACCCGGGCATGCCGGTTCCGCTGGTCACCGACGATGCATCCAACCAGCTCATCACCCACGCGTGCCACCAACACGTGCACACCTGGCCAGAGCCAGAGCGCAAGCAACGCGAAGAGACTATAGGCTTGACGCGCCTCAAAGCATGTCCGCTGGAGACGTGCCAACGGCCAGAGGTCACGCAATGTCGCCGGCTGTATCCAGAGTTCGCGGCCACCAATGCGTTCGATCGTCACTAAGCGGACTGTATGCCCGGCCACCGTTCCTCCCTCCGCAGGGCATGATGATACCCTGACGGCAAGATGCTCACGCACCAGACCGTGCTTCACTCGGCGTCTGGTTCACCAACGACTCGACGTCGGTCGGCCGTTCTGTCAAAAGTGCTGGGCCATAACGCTCTACGAGGCGTTCGAGCGCGGCAACACAAGCAGCGTCAAGACGTATCCCTGCTTCATCTCGAAGCACTGCCAGAGCTTTTGGAACGGACAGAGCAGGGCGATAAGGCCGAGTTGACGTCAGCACATCGAAAAGATCCGCCACAGCCAAGATGCGAGCATCGAGCGGAATTTCGTCACCTCGCAGCCCATCAGGATATCCGCTGCCGTCGAGCCGTTCGTGGTGCCACCGGATGGCTGGCAGCATCGGCGCAAAGGAACGGACCTGCCGCGCGATCTCCCAACTCCGGACTGGGTGTTCCCTGACTAGCGCGAATTCGTCCGGTGTTCGTGGCCCGGGTTTCTGGAGCACGCTATCAGGAATTCCAATTTTTCCCAGGTCGTGGAGAATCGCGGCTTGGTATAAGATCCGCTCTCGCTCCGGAGGTAGGCACAGTTCGCGAGCAATCAGCGCTGCTAGGCGCGCAACACGCACACTATGCCCCTTGGTGTAGACATCCTTCGCCTCCACCGCCGCCGCCAGTACTGCGATGACCTCCGTGTACCCACGTTCCAAATGCTCGAGTGCGTCGCGTAGGAGAAGTCCTTCGAGGACCCCACGCCACGTGCCGTGCAAGGCATACTCCCGCACCAAACCAATCAAGGCCACCGCATACGCGAGTAGCAAAAGCACGTGGTATTCCCACCAACTCACGTGCCAGACCGGAGCGAGCAGCAACGACACCTGCGCCTGCAGGAGGAAGACACTCGCCACCAGAAGCCCACAGACGAGCGGGCTCGACCAGCGCCGTTCCACACGCTAGTAATGAGCAGTGGTGACGAGCGGCAAGGCAATACTCGCTTTCCCAAGGCCAACCGCAGACCATCCTGTGCTCAGCGCTGTCACTGCCTGCCCCACCGCCTCAAGGAGCGGCGTCCTATTTAGCGGCCCCTTCACGCGGAGTGTGATCAGGTCGATTGCAGCGACGAGGCCAGTAAGAAGGAACAGGAGAGCCGTCACCAGCACGATCCTGCCGCGCAGGCGAAGGAGCGTCCGATGAATCGCGACACGCTCCTCCAGCGTGCTCGCGGCCAAGAACCAGGCACCCGCGAACAGCCCTATCCTCGCGGCAGCGCCCACCCAACCGTTGGACCCCGGTGCGAGGATGCCTGGCGTCGCAAGTCCGTGCACGAAGAAGAGTCCTGACAACGTGAGGAACGCGAGGGCGAGCGCGAGCACTCGGAGATCAGCGATGTGGGCAGCGCCAAACAGAACAAGTACAGCGAGCAAACAGGAAACCGCCGCGAGTGTGGAGACTATGAGGAAATGCGCCTGGGGAACGACCACCGGCTTATCGGGCAGGACACCAGTAAGCAGCGCAGCCAAAACGGCAAGCAGCAGCAGCGATCCGACAGTCCACCGTCTGCTCGAAACGCCTTCGCTTCGCCTGGCCACGCGCCGGCTCCTGGTCGCGTCTACTGTTTCCCATTTCCGCTTTGAAGGGGATCGAAGTCTTTCGAGAAGACCGCGATATCAAAGGTGTTCTTTCCACGTCGCTTTGCTGCATAGAGCGCTTGGTCAGCCGCCAAGAGCAGGGTTCCGCTATCCGGATAGGGTGCTGCCGTTGCCAGTGCAGCGCCGATCGAGAGACTCAGGCGGACGAACGTGTCTTGGAGGTCAAACGGGCGATCCAACGCACGCAGCAACCGTTCTGCAATCCCTTGCACTTCCTCAGGGTTCGTGACTCCCTCCAAAAGCACCGTGAATTCGTCTCCGGCAAAACGGGCTACCGTGTCACCGGCCCGGACATGCGAGCTGAGACGCTGCGCGAGCTCCTGCAGAATAAGGTCTCCCGCTGCGTGCCCCCATGTATCGTTGACTCGCTTAAAGTCGTCCAGATCGATGAAGAGAACAGCAAGACCACCGCCATCACGCTCCACCCGGGCCAAGGCATGCTCCACACGATCGAGGAAGAGCAGACGATTGGCCAGGCCGGTGAGCGAGTCGTGGAAAGCTCGGTGTCGCAACTCCTCCGATTCGCGCCAGCGCTCGAGTGCGAGCGCCGCAAGTTGCGTCGCCAACTCTACGAGTTGCTCTTCCTCCGGCCGCGGAGCTCGTGGCTCGGAGGCATAGAGTGCGATCGTCCCCAACACCCCACCGGTCGTATCGCGGATCGGCGTTGACCACGCTGCGCGGAAACCACATCGCCTGGCAATCTCCCGGTACTCTGCCCACCGTGGATCGCTTTCGATGTCCTCCACGACAACTGATCGATTCAGGAAAGCTGCCGTTCCGCAGCTCCCCACATTTGGACCAATCCGGAGGCCGTCGATGGCTGCCACATACTCGGATGGCAGATTCGGCGCTGCACCGTGATACAGTCGGTCATCCTTCCCCACAAGGAGCACCGAACAGCGAATGCCTGACGCCCGCGCTTCCACGAACCGGCACAACGAATCCAGCACTTCGCTCAGTGGTGCCGCCTCCGCGATGAGACGAAGTAAGGCAGTCTGGGCGGTGAGTAACTCTTCGGTCTGCTTACGCTCAGTCACGTCCAAGAGCAACCCGTGCCAGAAGAGCGGGTTCCCATGACGATCGCGCAGCATCACTGCACGATTCTCCAGCCAGACCCACCGGCCGTCCTTCCGCTGGAAACGGTACGTGACGTGGAACGGCTCGCCCGTTTCATCGGTTCGGACTGCCTCGGCGTAGATCCGAGGCTGATCTTCCGGGTGCATACGACTGAACCAGAGACCAGGAGTTGCGATGAACTCCTCCCGGCTGAACCCCGTTACCTCTTCGATACGCTGGCTCAGATACGTCACCGGATAGTGCAGTGTTCCATCCGGGAGCAACACCGGTGTCGCCGAGGTAACGATCACGGCAGCGGGTATCTGCTCGACCAACGTTCGGTAGCGTTCCTCCGCAGCGCGGAGCTCCTCTTCGATCCGTTTGCGTTCGGTCACGTCCAGCATCACACCCTGCCAGTAGAGGGGCTTTCCCTCCTCATCGCGGATCAGGCGAGCCGTGCTCTCCAGCCACCGCACTGCGCCGTCACGCCGAACGATACGGAACTCGCTGTGGAAGCGGCCGGTCACACAAGCCTCACGAGTCTCCCGGCACACGCGCGGGTAGTCATCAGGATGAATAGCCTGAACCCAGAGCGAGCGGTCTCGCTGATGCTCCTCTGGCGAATAGCCCGTAAGCTGCTCAATTTGCGGACTGACATAGAGGAGTGGACGGGTGACCCGACCGCCTGGATACCGTACCGGCGTCGCGCCTTCGACGTAGACAACGGCCGGCAACTGCTCGACGAGCGTGCGGTACCGCTCCTCGGCTTCGCGCAGCGCCTGTTCGGCCTGCTTCTCGGACGTGATATCAATGATCAGCGCATGCCAGGAGTGGACCGTGCCACGAGCGTCTCGGATTGGCCAGATCTCATTGCGATGCCAGACGATGCGCCCATCCTGACGAACGAATCGGTACTCAACTCGGAGTGGTTCGCCCGCACGCTCCAGTCGTTCCAACGCCTCGAGTACCTTCGCCCGGTCGTCAGGATAGATCGATCGAATGAGGACACCGTGCTGTTGCCATTCCTCTGGGGTATACCCTGTGAGATCCAGAATCCGCGGACTTACATACCGGGTCTGCAAGCTCGGCAGCCCATCCGTCAGCCACTCCGCCCGCGGCTCCAAAATGACCAGTGCTGCCGGCAGCTGCTCCACCAGCGTGCGGAAACGCTCCTCGGCTTCACGGAGTGCGTGTTCGGCACTCTTGCGCTCGGTGATATCCATCAGGACTGCTTGCCGGGCCTCGATCGCACCGTCTGGCCCACGGATCACCCGTACCTCGTGCCAAAGCCAGACCGTTCGGCCGTCCTTCCGCAGGAATCGGTACTCCAGGCGGAGCGGTTCTCCGGTCTCTTCATGTTTCCAGAATGCCTGTAACACCCACTCCCGATCCTCTGGGTGCAAACTACGCGCCCAGATCCCGGGGACTTTCCATTCCTCCGGTGTGTAGCCAGTGACTTCCTCGATCTGCGGACTGACATACGAGGTCTCGTACCCAGGCATCCCGTCCGGCAGACGCTGCGCATAAGGCACTACGCGGATGATCGCAGCCGGCAGCTGCTCTACCAGCGTGCGGTACTGCGCCTCAGCCTCGCGTAAGGCCTGCTCCGCTCGCTTGCGCGCAGTGATATCGGTCAGCAGTACCTGACGGTAGAGTGGGCGTCCTTCGGCATCATGAATCACCGTCGTCCGATGCCAGATCCAGATGAGCGAGCCGTCTTTCCGGTAGAGGCGGTACTCGATGTCGAGCGGCTGAGCGGCCTGCTCTGAGGCATGCATCACCCTAAAGACCCACTCGCGGTCGTCTGGATGAAGCTGACGCGTCCAGGTTCCCGGTACCAGCCATTCGTCCGGCGTGAACCCAGTCAGCTGCTCAATACCTGGACTCACGTAGTGGAACGTGTAGTGCCGCGTCCCATCCGGACGAATTTCGGAGAAGGCAGAACGGATCAACACCGCGCCAGGGAGCTGCTCGACCAGCGCCCGATACCGTGCCTCGGCTTCCCGAAGGGCGAGCTCTGATTCCTTTCGTCGCGTGACATCCATCAGCAGGACCTGCCGCTGGTATGGTCTCCCGTCAGGTGACCGAATAACTCGTGTGATATGCCAGATCCAGATGATCTTTCCATCTTTCCGGATATACCGGTACTCGAGGTCAAGCGGACTCCCGGTCCGCTCTGACTCTCGCATCGCCGCGAGCACGAACTCGCGATCCTCTGGGTGAAGCTGCCTTGACCAGCGTTCAGGTTGTCGCCATTCCTCGACCGTGAAGCCGGTCAACCATTCGATGTTTGGGCTCACGTAATGGATGTCGTAGGCCAGCGCACCGTCGGGCAGGGCACGTGAGGACGGAGCGCGCAAGATCACCGCCCCTGGAAGTTGCTCAACAAGCGTGCGGTAGCGCTCTTCCGCCTCGCGCAGGGCGAGCTCGGTTTGCTTCCGCTCGGTGATATCGGTCAGCAAAACCTGACGGTAGAGTGGCGAGCCATCAGAGGCACGGATAACGTGGGAAATGCTCCAGATCCAGATGACGCGCCCGTCCTTCCTCTGGAAGCGGTACTCGATGGAAATCGGAGCACCAGTGCGATCTGCTTCGGTCACCGCACTGACCACACGCTCCTGGTCGTCCGGATGAAGTCGCTCAAGCCACAACCCGGTGTGCCACTCCGAGACTGTGAAGCCGGTCAAGCGCTCGATGGCCGGGCTCACGTACGGATACGGTTCCGTCGCGACCAACATTGAGGCTTCGGGGAAGAGCGGCCGGATGAGCACCGCGCCCGGCAGCTGCTCCACCAGCGTGCGATAGCGTTCCTCGGCTAGTTGGAGTCGTTCGAGCAGTGCCCGCTGCTCAGTGATGTCCAGCGTGATGAGATAGAGATATCGCGGCCGACCATGCGCGTCGCGGACGAGCGCACCGTCCTGACGTAGCCAGACCATGCGCCCGTCCTTCCTCCGGAAACGATACTCGAGCGGCTGCGTCGGCCCGCTCGTGTACCAGGTGCGTGCCTCCGCGAGCACCCGCTCCCGGTCGTCTGGGTGAATCCCCCGCATCCAGACACCGAGCTCGTTCCACTCCTCTGGCGTGTACCCTGTGAAGTCGACAATTCGCGGGCTGCAGTAGAGCGTCCGCCAGCCGAGCGTGCCGTCTGGCAATGGCACCGGCTCCGGTTCGACGATCGTCACCGCTGCCGGGTGATGCTCGGCCAAGAGGCGGAAACGCTCCTCGGCCTCCCGGCCCGCTTCCTCTGCCTGCTTCTCGCTGGTCACATCGAGCAGGAGCGAGTGCCAAAAGCGCGGTTCACCGTGCTCATCGACGATAAGCGTCGCCTCGTGTCGGATCCAGACTGTGCGCCCATCAGCTCGGATGAGCCGGTACTCGACGGCGCGGCTGCTCCGGTCACTCAGGCAGCGTTCGAGGCAGGCAAGCACGCGCGGCCGGTCGTCCGGATGAATAAGTCGCATCCAGAGTCCCGGCTCGGCCCATGCCCCTGGTGGATACCCGCTGAGCTGCTCGATCTTCGGGCTGACATACACCAACTCGAAGCTTGGTACCCCATCAGAGAGCCAGCTTGGTTGCGCCGCAGAGACGAGCAAGGCCCCCGGCAGTTGCTCGACGAGTGTCCGGTAACGCTCCTCGGCCTCGCGCAGGGCCTCCTCCACCCGCTTCTGCGCGGTGACATCCACGATCACCCCTTGCCACGCGAGCGGGCGCCCTGTCACGTCACATAACAGCAGAGCATACTCGCGTACCCAGACGACTGACCCGTCACGTCGAACTAACCGATAATCAAGCGCGACCGGTTCCCCGGTCTCGTCCGTGCGCACCGACTCGTCCCGTACTCGTGTGCGGTCCTCGGGATGGATGAGGGAGACGTAGAGGTCAGGACGAGCCAGGAACTCGCTGACTGGATACCCGGTGAGCTGTTCGATGAAGTCATTGACATACTGCCAGCGGTAAGAGGGCATCCCAGACGGTGTGATCTCTGGCGTTGGATCGGTGCCATAGATGACCGCGGGCATCGTCTGAAGCAGCAAGGTCAGACGCTGCTCTGCCTCCTCGCGGGCGCGTTCTGCCTCCATCCGTTCCGTGATGTCTTGAACGACCCCGTGGAGGTAGCGTTTGCCCTGCCGCTCTCGGCTGAGACGTGCAGTATCTTCCACCCAGATGAACTTCCCGTCACGCCGAATCATTCGGTAACGCAACGAGTACGAGCGCTCGTCCCGGATTGCCTGCTCGACTTCCTGGACAACCCAGTCACGATCCGCCGGATGGAGATGCTCGAACCACCGGCCGCGAACGCGCAGCCAGTCATCCGGGGTATAGCCGAGCAACAGCTCGATCTGCGGACTGATGTAACTCGGCTCACTCCGGTCATCGATCGGCACACGATACACGACCACTGGCAGGAGTTCCACAAGTTCTCGATACCGTTGCTCGGCAGCTGCGGCCCGTCGCTCGCTCGCCCGTCGCGCCGAGATGTCACGCAGCCGCACGACGTGAGCCAGAAGCTGGCTGTCCTCCCGAACCGGCAGATAGTCGAGCTCAATCACTGCACCATCGCGGCGCTCCAGCTCAAGCTGCCGGAGCGGTTGCCCTGTGGCGAATGCCTGGCGCAGGCGATCAATGAACTCCATATCGGCGAATCGCTGCCGGAAGAGCATGACCACGTCGGCAAACGAGCATTCCGACGAGGCCCGAGACTCCCAACCGCCGAGTAGTTGCCGCGCAATCGTATTCGCGTAGCGGAGCGTGAGATCTGGATCAAAGACCAGGATACCGATCTCCACGTGCTCAACGAGGAACGGACCAAGCCAGCGTTCTAATGCACTCGGATCGTCCAATGGTGGGCGAGAGCGGTCGGCGAGCGGTCGGAGCAGCCAGCTCGTAATGGCCAATTCCCCTGGCACGCTTGCCACTTCACACCGTTGGATTCGGTCGGAGAGGGTGAGCGTCAGCTCGGCCCACCCCGGCTCGCCACGCCGAGCTGCAGCCAGGAGCGCCTCAACCTGCGCACGTTCGTGCAGAGGCACCAGCTCAACCACCGCGCGCCCGAGGAGTGCGGCGTCCGGGGGCGTTGCAGCAGTAATCCGCCCCAGCGCATCGAGGCGCAGGAGAATCGTCATCGTCGTTGAGACCGCGGCCTGCACGATGCGATCGCCTCACAGTGTCCGACCGGAC
Source organism: Thermomicrobium sp. (assembly GCA_034435855.1). Classification (GTDB taxonomy): domain Bacteria; phylum Chloroflexota; class Chloroflexia; order Thermomicrobiales; family Thermomicrobiaceae; genus Thermomicrobium. The sequence continues at coordinate 8,122 of DAOTWO010000141.1, forward strand.
CATCAGTATACCCGGATGAGTCCGACCCCATCCAAAGACATTGTCGACGAGGACATCGCTCTCCGGGTGACCAATTCGTCCCAAATTTCTGACGCCAGTGAGGGGATGACTGAAGTGGGTGTGAATGCTCTCGGAACGCAACGAGGGTCTGCCATCGTCCCTCCGGTTGCGCGCATCCGGCCAGCGCGGCATGACCCGAAACTGGTCGGCTGCGGCGCCGGCTCGGGTACAATCGCTGAGTGTGCCGGAGGCAGGAATGGTGCGAGAGCCACAGGCCATTGATCTGAAAACGCAACCGCATGACTCGGTGCTCCACCGGCTTCCTGCCGCTCTGCACGACATCAACGATCGGCTGGCACGGGTTTTCGCCGCCGCCGGCCACGAGCTCTACCTCGTCGGCGGGGTGGTACGCGATCTCCTGCTTGGCCGACCGGTGACAGACCTGGACTACACCACCTCAGCATCCCCGGAGGAGACGAAGCGACTGGGGCAGGAAGCCGGGGCAGACAGCATCTATACTGTCGGCGAAGCGTTCGGCACTATTGGCCTGGTGTTCGCCGCAATCACGGTCGAGATCACGACGTACCGCACCGAGTGGTACCCAACGCCGGACCGGCGCCCAGCCGTCCGCTTTGGCAACAGCCTCAGCGAGGACTTGGCACGACGCGATTTCACCGTCAATGCGATCGCCGTCCACGCGGTGACTGGGGAGTTGGTCGATCCCTTTGGTGGGTCTCATGATCTGGAACACCGACTCCTGCGTGCCGTCGGTGATTCACGGGAACGCTTCCACGAAGACCCCCTCCGGATGCTGCGAGCGGCACGCTTCGCCGCGCAACTCGGCTTCGAGGTGGAGGCGGAAACGCGAGCAGCGATGCGGGAACTTGCGGCAGAACTTCAGCGTGTTAGCGTTGAGCGGATCGCGCAAGAGCTCAACCGCCTGCTCCTCGCGCCGGAGCCTGACCGTGGCCTCGAGCTCTTGCGGCAGACTGGGCTCCTCTCCTTTGTCCTTCCGGAACTCGTTCCCCTGGCTGAGGACGTAGCCGACCGGCGTCACAAGGACATCTGGCGCCATACCTTACAGGTCGTCCGACAGAGCCCACCGCGTCTCGCCGTGCGCTGGGCTGCCCTCTTGCACGACGCTGCCAAGCCGATGACGCGGACAATCGACGAGCGTGGCGAAGTCCACTTCTTCGGCCACGAGATCGAGGGTGCACATCTGGCGCGCAAGACGTTGCGGCGCCTCCGGCAAGAAAAGGCGCTCATCGAGCGCGTGGCACGGCTGGTCGAGCTGCATCTTCGTCCGGCTGCCTACGATGAGACGTGGACCGACTCGGCCGTCCGTCGCCTCATGGTCGAGGCTGGTGATCTCCTGGACGACCTTCTTGATCTGGTCGCGGCCGACGTGACCAGCGCACGTGCTACCCGGCGCCGCGAGGCGGCCGCACGGATCGCGCGCCTCCGGGCACACATCCGACGCCTCGAGGAAGAAGCGGCGCTGGCGCAAATCAAAAGCCCTCTGGACGGTCATGAACTCATGGCGATCTTCGGGTTACCACCAGGACGCTGGATCGCCGAGGTGAAAAGCTACCTTCGTGAACTCGTCATCGAAGGACAGCTCGCCCCGGGTGACAAGGAGACTGCTCGCCTGCTCGCCGAGCGCTGGCTTGCTGAGCATCCTGAGATCATCGCACAGGCAGCTCAGCGATCTCGCGGGGCTGTTGATTGACCGTGTCGCGGGACTCCTCGTCGAGCCACCGGAAGGAGCCAGCGACGCTCGCCAGTTGCTGCGCGGTTGTCCTCGTCTCCTCCGTTACCTTCCCGAGACGGTCGGTCTCTGCGTGGAGCTGCGCTACGAGGGCTGCCAACGCCTCAGCCGCATGACTCGTCTCCCGGCTGGTGGCTGCGACTTCGCGTACCTGCTGCGTGACCGTGTTCAAGGTGGCAGCCACCTGCTCAGTCGCTGCTGTATACCCTTCTACGACCCGTGCGACCCGCTCGATCTCCCCGACCAGTTCCTCTTTCGCTCGTGCCGTCGAGACCGTCGCCGCACCAATCGCCCCCATCCGCTCACCGATGTCACGGGCACTCGTGGTCAAGCGTTGGAGAGCGGCCTCTGCTTCAGCAGCGAGCATCACACCGTCCTCCACTTCGCGCATACCAGTCGCAGTGACCGCCACCAGGTCGTCCAGTGTGCGCAGAATTTCCTCGACGAGCCCACGGATCTCCTGAGTGGTCGTACTTGAACGCTCAGCCAGTTTACGAACCTCCTCGGCGACAACGGCAAAACCCTTCCCGGCTTCACCGGCTCGTGCAGCTTCAATCGCCGCGTTCAAGGCAAGGAGATTCGTTTGGCGTGCCAGTTCATCGACTGCCTCAACCATCAGGGTAATCCGCCGCGAAAGGCCTACCATCTCGTCGATCTGAGCACCGACCTGGCGAATCCCCTCCCCAGACCTGCGCAAGGATGCGATGGCACGCCGCACAGTTTCGCTACCGGTACTCGCCTCCTCCACATTCCGTTGGCTGGCAGCGCCCCCCTGCTGTGCTCCAGTTGCCACAGCGTGAATCGCCTCCGCGAGCGCCTGAGCGAGTTCAGTCAGCCGCCGCAACGCCTGCTGCTGCTCCGCTGCACCGCGGGCAATCTCCGCAACCGCGCGCTGCACTTCATCGACTGCTCGCTCGACGAGGCCGAGGAATTCGCTCTGCTGCGTCGCGCCCTGCGCCACGAGCTGAACTGAACGCGCTGCTTCAGCTGATGCATGAGCAAGAACTTGACTCGCCGCACCAAGCCGGTCGCTGGTCATTTTTGCAACACTCGTGGCACGTTGGAGACCGAGAACCGCTGCTCGCACAGCCGCCTTGAGTTCTCGGTAACGGTCCGAGAGATCGTCCTCCGGCCGCTCCGGCTCCACAGAGCGCAGGTCGAAGCCGACGCTATCGAGATACTCGAAGAAGAAGGCATCGACGACGGCCTGCATGTCAAGGTTGAAGACCTTGACCAGCGCGCGTTCGACGCGCCACCAGCGCCACGGCTGGAGCGGGAAGCTCCGCCGGAGTTCGGTACGGATGAGGTCAAGGTACCGCCCGTAACTCCCAAGATACCACTTCATTGGGAGGTCGATGACGTTGTGGCGGGCACCGATCCGCAGCCGCCGCTGAAAGTACAGGAGGTCGTAGCCGCTTCCGGCAGCGCGGAGGATCTCGAGAAAGTACTCTGCCTGTGTTCGCTCCAGTCGGCGCCGCACCTCGGTAAGCGACATCCCGCGCGCCTGGGCGTATCGCTCGAAAAGCGTCTGGTCGGCTCAAAACTGAACTGGAGGTCGTAGAAACGCTGCGCGATCCGATTTGCCACGCGCTCCGCCCAGGGGGCAAGGCGCGCCAGCTCCCGCTGTTCCTGCGCGGTTAATCCAAGGAACGCGAGCCGTTAGGCCAAGCCCGAAGAGGTGAGACGGATTTGCGTGGCGAGGTCACGGGTCATTGCGCGTGATGGGTTGTGCATCGTGATAATCCTCCCTTCTGAGGCCCGATTGACCGGAACCAGCCATATTTGCTACCGTCAAGTCATGATTCTTGAGAAACACGCCCGTTATCCGTTCGCTTCGGACTAGGCGTTCATGCGTGAATAACGGAAGAACACGTCGTTCCCGCAAGTCTTCCCTCCTAGGAAAGAAGTGGGATCTCAGCAGTACGTTCGTTCATTAGACTGAGCAGCGAGGGAGACGGTGCAGGATCGAAATTTGCTCACCGGTGCGATCGACGAATGGCTCGCCGGTCGTCCTGCGGCAACGCGTCGCGCCTATATCCATGACGTGCAAGAGTTCCTCTCAGCAGTCGGCGGGAACTTCGCCCTGCTGGACGAGGTGGCGATCCGGCGTTGGCTAGCGACATTCGAGCGTCGGAATCTGGCTCCGGCGACGATGCGACGCAAGCTTGCCGCTGTCCGTTCTTTTCTCCGCTTTCTCCACGAACGAGGAGTCACGATGCACGATCTCAGTCACACTATCCCCACACTCGTACGACCAGCCGGAGCCCCCCGCCAGTGGTACGGACAACAGAGCGAGGCCGCCATCTGGCCGCTGCACTGCGGGTGGCTGAGCCGCGCCTGAAGCTCCTTTTGTGGCTCGTCGGCTGTGGTTGCCCCCTACCCGCTATCGCCCACCTCCGCTGGCAAGACCTTCAGCAACGTGACGGGGAAGGAATTGCGCTCTGCCTTGACGATCATGACCGGCCAATGCGTTGTGTGATCCCGGGGATCATCTGGCGCTCTCTCGAGCCGCTCAAAGCCGCCGCTCCTCCTGACGCACCGGTCTTCACCCGACCGGACAGAACGCCTGCCACCCCGCAAGACCTCGCTGACACGATCGGCTGGGTGCTCGCAGAGGAAAACACAGCTGATCTTTCTCCCCCCAGCACTCGTGATTCTGACCGTCTTCTGACACTCAGCGAGGTGGCCCAGCGGCTCGGCCTGCCAGAGACAACTGTGCGGTACTATCGAGACCGCTTCCCACCCTATCTCCCCGTGGTTGGTGAAGGACGGTCGCGTCGTTACCCGCCGCAAGCGGTCGAGCGACTACGCTGGATCGTCGAGCAACTCCGTGCCGGGTTTGCAGTACAAGAGATCGAGGCGCAGCTCCGCAGTCGAGCTGGAGAAGTCACTCCCGCTACTGAAAAAGACGCTGAGCTTGCGGAAACGGTTGATCGGCTAAGCCAGCGCATCAGTGAACTGACGCAGAGCCTCCTCCGTGTTGCCCGGGCACTTGAGGGACAGAGACACCCTTTGACGACCAGCGACCCAGAGGAACAGCCATTAGCCTGACCAGCCCAGTGCGGCAGATCTTCCGACATCCGCATCAATAAGGTACAGAGCGACTCTCTGCTCCAATCAGTGTCGCCGGCCGCCTCACGCACTGCCTTGCGCTCTCATGCCGGTCCTCTAGTGAGGCTGACGTCCATTCCGTGCATCGCTTCATCGGCCAGAATTCGTGAGGCTGCTGTGAATCCTCACCATTCGTCAACGATTGCCCGGGCCGCCCAGATCGTGTCTGGGAAGCGCGTGTGGAGGATGGTCCAGACGCGATCAAGCTCTGGGCGGGACCGTGTTGCCAAATACACAGCCACCCCCCACCAGTACGCAGCCTCTGGGGACCAGGGACTCGGTGGCTCACGTTCGGCAATACGGCGGAACAGCGCGCTCGCCTCCTGGAAGCGCGCCCAATAGAGTGCGACGTGTCCCTCCCCGAGATCGAGAAGCTCCAGGAAAAGATCGGGGGGCAGGAAGTCTGGACTCCGGTAACGAACCTCACCACGTCGATCGAGAAAGAGGATCATGGGCGTCCAAATCACCCCGAGCGGACGCAACCATTCGCGCGGATCATGAAAGAGATCCAGCGAGAGCGGCACAAACCGCTCCTCGATGGCTGCCGCCACTCGTGGATCGCGGTACGTCGCGGCTTCCAGCCGCGCACATCCTTGTCACCCAGTCTTCCAGACGTAGGTCAGAACCGGTTTGCGTTCTCGCTGCGCTGCCTCAAGTGCCTCCGGAAGATTCCGTCGCCAAGCGATCATCGGTGCACCTCCGAGCCTGCCACCGGCGATCGGCAGTATGCGCCTGCACCATGACACTCGACAAGCAAGCGACAGGCATCGGTGCAGGGCGAGCTCGCACGGTGTAGCGCGCATCGCGGGTCGCGGCGACTCACGGACCTACCACGATGCCGGATCCGGTCGGGAATACTCCACTGCCCCAAATCCCATCAAGGCCAACGGCGAACGGGACGATCAGCGCATGAGGAGAGAGTCGCGTGTTATCCCGTCGCACGCAAGAGCACGGCGAGCTCTTCCGGTGGCACGGGGCGACCGAGCCAGAAGCCCTGGCCATAGTCGCACCCAAGCTGCCGCAGGAGTTCCTCCTGCTGTACATTTTCGATCCCTTCGGCGGTCACACTCAACCGTAAGGCGCGCGCCAGTTCGAGCACCGAACGGACGACTGCTTGGCTTGCTGGGTCACGCTCGAGATCACGGATCAACTCGCGGTCGAGCTTCAGCCCGCGGACCGGCAAGCGTTTCAAATAGCTCAGAGAGGAATAGCCTGCTCCAAAATCGTCGATGAGTACAGCCACGCCAAGCGCCCGCAGGCGTTCGAGCCGATCCTGTGAGACCGCCGGGTCGAGCATCGCAGATTCGGTCAATTCGAGCGTGAGCTGCTGGGGCTGGATCCCAGTCACTTGCAAGATGTCTTCAACGAGCTGGGGGACATCTAAGTGCACGAAGTCAATTGGGCTGAGGTTCACGCTGACTGCCAAATCAGGGCGTACGCCGGAACGCAGCCAGTTCCGGAGTTGTCGGCACGCCTGCAGTAGGACCCACTGAGTGAGCTGGCTGATCAGCCCAGTCACCTCAGCGAGCGGCACGAACACTGCGGGGGAAACCGGGCCACGCGCTGGGTGGTGCCAGCGGACAAGCGCCTCCACGCTGGACAACTGTCGATCTCTGAGATCGAGGACCGGCTGGTAGTACAGGCGGAGTTCCCCCTGTTCGAGTGCCCGTCGCAGGTCACGCTCCAGGAGCTGCCGTTCAACGCTCGCTTGGTACAGTGCAGGATCATAAACCGCAAGCCCATCTCGTCCTGATCGTTTCCCTATCTGGAAGGCGATCTCGGCACGGCGCAAGACGCTAGCCGCATCGTCCCCGTCCTGCGCGATCGCCAGCCCCCCACGCATGCGCAGATACACCTCGTCGCCGCCAATCTCGTACCAGCCACTCAACTCAGAGAGCAGTTCTTCTGCTGCCGTGATCAGCGCGCTGCGATCGCGAGCACCGAGCACCACGGCAAAGCGGTCCGCCTCCAAACGCGCGGCGAGCAGCGCATCATCAACACGACGCAAGCGCCCAGCGACCGCTCGTAGCGCTGCGTCGCCCGCTTCCCAACTCACCGTGTCGTTCAGGAGCGAAAAGCGCTCGAGATCACAGCAGAGCACTCCAAGGATCCTGTCTGGAGCCTGCTGCAAAAGGGCATCGAGCTCCTCAAGGAATCCAAAGCGGTTGACCAGACCGGTCAACTGATCACGCGTCGCCCGCTCCCGCAGGAGCTGCTCGGCCCGTCGTCGCTCACTGACATCACGGATGGAGAGGACAATTCCAGCAATATGCGGGTCGGTTCGCAGATCAACACCAGAAAGCTCTACCACACGCCCCGGACGGATGGCAACGGCAGCTTCAATCCGCCGGGGATGATCGGAGGCCAGCTCGTTCAGGACCCACCGCTCGATCCGTTGCCCCTCGCTGACGAGTTGCCACAGTGGTCGGCCGACAGTGTCCGATGGCTCGTATCCGAGCACTGTCCGGGTCGCTGGCGAGGCAAAGCGGACGATCCCCTGCTCATCGAGCACAAGCAGCGCGTCAGGGGAGGCAAGAATCGTCGCACGGAGCCAGGCATGGTGTTGCGCCTCTGCCCACTCCGCCCGGCGCTGCTGCAAGACAGCCGCGACGAGCTGTCCGGCGAGTGCTACCAGGTCGATCTCCTCTTCACCCCAACGACGCTCAGAGCGTTGCGTCGCAGCAACCAGGCATCCGCGCAATTGGCCGGAGGAGAGGAGTGGCACCGCGAGTAGGGAGCGGATTCCGAGTCGCTGGAGCAGACGGCGTTCCTGTTCTCCGTCTCCGGGGAGATCCGCTAGCGAATGGAAGACGAGTGTCTGCCCCCGTTCGAGCTGTTGCCGTAGCCAGAGCAAGCAAGAGAGTGGCGAACCCTGGACGACGTCCGCAGGGAGAACTACCCCCTGAGCACGCCAATGCGCCAGGCGTATCACCTCGTCAGACTCGCAAGAGAGCAGGAGGAGGTGATCCACCGCAAGAAAGCGTCCGACCTCGGCCAGTGCCGCCGTGACGGCTGCTTCCATCCGATCGTGGGACACGGCGACCAGCTGACTTGCCACCCCAAGGAGCGTGTTATGGAAGGCAAGCTCACGCTGAAGACGTGCTTCCATCCGCTTTTGCGCCGTCACATCTGTCAGCAGACCATGCCAGATCCATGGTTGCCCGAGTGGGTCGCGGACGAGAACAGCCTCATCACGCAGCCAGATCGTGCGTCCATCGCTGGTACGAAACCGGTATTCCACCCGGAACGATTCCCCCGAGCGATCGGTGCGCTCCTCCTCGTGCAATGCCCAAGCACGATCCTCCTCGAGGACATAGCGCTCGTACCACGTGACACGATCTACCTGGAGTACCTCTGGTGACCAGCCGAGCAGTCGCTCAGCCACCGGACTCACATAGATTTTCCGGTGGGGAGGAGCCGCCTCCTCAGCATAGACAACGGCTGGCAGTTGCTCGACCAGCGCCTGATACTGTCGCGCCAGTGTTTCGAATTCCGGTGAGCGACGAACGAGTTCACTGAGATCGTGCACCGTCGACCAAAGAAAGATCCGGTCCCCAATCCGAACCGGACCAGTGATGATCTCGACCGAACGGACACGGCCGTCGGCAAAGCGGTGCTGGAAGACGTACCGCGATCGGGGGCGCTGCATTGCTTCGGCAAGCCGAGCACGGATTTCGGCTGGTGGAAGCGTATTGATACGATCAATGGTGAACGAGCGAAGGAGTTCGCGCGACCAACCATAGAAACGCGCCGCAGCCTCGTTTGCATCGACGATCTGGCCGTCGAATGGATCGATCAACAGCTGCGGTTCTGGTCCATGCCAGAGCGTGCGGAGGAACTCCGGTGCCTCTGCAACTGGCGAGTGGAATGGGGCGCGTGGAGGAGATGGTCGACCAGGCGACACCCGTGGCTCCGTTCGCTGCTCCCGAGACTCGCGCCCGTCCACCCTGATCCTCCACGTTCCGGTGAGGACACGCTCAGTCTTCTCTATTCGGCAGATTGCGCAACACGCTGAAGGGGGTAGACACGGTGTCGCTCCAGATTCTGGCCCGTCCCCCGGAGTTTGGCCGAGGGGTGAAAACAACCAACGAGCCAGGCCAGGGTTCGCCAGTGACAAGGCAGTCGTCTGCAACAACAGTGGCTCGGGATGACGCAACACCAGTGAAGGGCGGTGACGCAGTTTGTATCCGTGCGTGGTGCAGTCAACCGAGCCTGTTCGTCCCATCTCACAAACGGCCTACAGATCACCAGCACACTGAAGACACGTCCCTTTCTCGTCACTGAACGACCAGAAGCGAGCGCGTGGCGAATTCTCAAGACATGCCGTGGACACATCCCATCATCCGCAGCATGCGTCAGGGCAAACAGATGTCGGCAACAGCATCGGTGGAGCAGACCATTGAGCCCACTACCCACTCGTGAGCTCTCTGTAATTGGATTGGCACGAGCCGAGTGCACCGCTGCAACGGGTAGTCGTTCACGGAGCGGGACGATGCAGGCCTTCCACTTCACCCAGGGGGCTTGACTCGTGCAGTCGTCTCTGCTATCCTAAGAGCGCACGGCCCTGAGGGGTGAGTGCGTAGCCGGCGCAGCGGTCGGCGGAAGCCGATCGGCCCTGGCTCTCACCGAGCCGCCATTGGCGGTCGCGGCGTCCGGTGATGAACCGGCTCCGCGGGCCAATGAGAGTTGTGAGGGCGGCGTCGGCTGCGAGGCTGCCAGTCAGGGCCGTGTTCTTCCCCCCACCGATCACCTCGATTGTGCACAGTGCACAAAACCGCCTCAGAAGACGTAGCATTCTGCCGAGGCGTTCCCGATCCTCCGGCGTCTACCCTGGTGTCAGGCCGGCAGGGAGCAGCTGACGGCGAGAGGACAACACACGGAGGATTGCCATGTATGGCTCGTGCAAAACACCGGGAGAGGTCCTCGATCTCATCCGACAACGCAATATTCAGATTGTTGACCTCCGGTTTACCGATCTTCCGGGTACCTGGCAGCATGCCTCGTTACCGGCCAGTCAACTGGGCCTCGCCGACTTCGAACGTGGGATTGGATTCGACGGATCGAGTATCCGTGGTTTCCAAGCCATCGAAGAGAGCGACATGCTCCTCCTCCCCGATCCAACGACCGCCTTTGTCGACCCCTTCGCCACGATCCCGACACTTGCTATCATCTGCAATGTCATTGACCCGGAGACACGGCAGCCCTATTCGCGTGATCCGCGCTATATCGCGCAGAAGGCCGAAGCGTTCCTTCGCACCACCGGAATCGCTGACCAGAGCTTCTGGGGGCCGGAGATCGAATTCTTCCTCTTCGATCATGTCAGTTACGATGTCCTGCCGTACCGGATGGGCTTTAGTATCGACTCCCGCGAAGGCTATTGGAACAGCGGCCGAAACGACGGGAAGCCGAATCTCGGCTACACCATCCGTCCCAAGGAGGGATATTTCCCTGCACCGCCGCACGATACTTTCCAGGACATCCGCAGCGAAGCTGCGCTTCTCCTGGAGCAGATCGGTATTCCGGTCGAAATGCACCATCACGAGGTCGCGACGGCCGGGCAGGGTGAGATCGACATGCGTCGCGATACGCTGACCGCGATGGCCGATAAGGTCATGATCTACAAGTATGTCGTCAAGAACGTGGCGCGCAAGCACGGCTGTACAGCTACCTTTATGCCGAAGCCGCTCTTTGGCGATAACGGCAATGGCATGCATACGCACCAGAGCCTGTGGCGGGATGGCACGAACCTCTTCTACGCACCCTGCCACTACGCCGAGTTGTCCGAGACGGCACTCCACTACATTGCCGGGCTCTTGACGCATGTCGACGCACTGCTCGCCTTCACGAGTCCAACAACGAACTCCTACAAGCGGCTCGTGCCGCACTACGAAGCACCAGTCAACATCGCCTTCTCCAAGCGCAACCGTAGCGCCTGCGTCCGCATCCCGATGTACACCACCGGGCCGGAAAATGCGGCGACCAAGCGGATCGAGTTCCGACCACCCGATCCGAGCTGCAATCCGTACTTGGCGTTTGCCGCCATGCTCATGGCCGGGATCGACGGCATCAGGCGGCGCCTCGACGCCAGCCCGTTCGGCCCGCTGGATGTGAACACCTACCACCTCCCACCGGAGGAAGCAGCTCGGATCAGAAGCGTCCCTGGTTCGCTCGGCGCAGTTCTCGAGGCGCTGGAGCGTGATCATGCCTGGCTCCTCGAAGGCGACGTCTTTACGCGCGACGTGCTTGAGACCTGGGTCGCCTACAAGCGAGAAAAGGAGCTCCAGGAAGTTAATATCCGGCCACATCCCTATGAGTTCTACCTGTACTTCGATATATGACGGATGTGTTCGCACAGTGGTGGGTGGGGATGGGAGGTGGTGTGATGGGACCATGACGCGTTAAGGAGTACACTCATGGGCGGCCAGGATGGCCACGGCGCAGCCGCGAGGATCAATCGGTGGCAACGGCGCCGTTGGTGGATCGGCAGTGACGGTCGATTCCGAGAAGGAGGTTTTGCTTTGGTTGTCGATACGCGTGTCGTCGGTCGTCGCGCACCAGCTCCGACCCCAGAAGAAGTGCTGAAGCGTGCCGAAGAACTCAAAATCGAGTTCGTGAGTCTCCAATTCACCGACATTATGGGGATCGTGAAGAATGTCCAAATCCCCATCGATGTCTTCCCGCACGTCATCGAGCAGGGACAGTGGTTCGACGGCTCCTCGATCGAGGGGTTTGCCCGCATCGCCGAGAGCGATATGTATCTGATGCCGGACCTCTCCACCTTTGCCCCGATTCCTTGGGATCCCCAGACCGCTCGTGTGATCTGCTGGGTTTACAACCCAAACGGGGAACTCTTCCCGGGTGATCCGCGTGTGGTCCTGCTGCGCCAGCTCGAGCGGGCAGCAAAGCTCGGCTTCGTCTATAACACCGGGCCAGAGCTCGAGTTCTTCCTGTTCCGCAAGGAGAACGGCAAGATCATGCCGCTGCCCCATGACCAAGGGAGCTATTTCGACTTGACCACCGACCTTGCTGCCGAGGTGCGCAAGGACATGATCCGAGCTCTGCAGGCCTTCGGCATCAAGGTCGAGGCTGGGCACCACGAGGTCGCGATCGGCCAGCACGAGATCGACTTTGAGTATTCTGATGCTCTTACAACGGCCGATAACGCGATCACCTTCAAGTACACGCTGAAGGCGATCGCACAGCAACATGACCTGCACGCGACCTTCATGCCCAAGCCGATCGCCGGGATCAACGGGAGCGGCATGCACACGCACCAGAGTTTGGCATCGATTGAGACCGGTGAGAACCTGTTTGTCGATGTCGATGATTCCTACGGGCTCTCTGATCTCGCCAAACACTTCATCGCTGGCCAGCTGTACCATGCCCGCGGGATGTGCGCGGTTCTGGCACCACTCGTCAATAGCTACAAGCGGCTCGTGCCCGGCTACGAGGCACCGGTCTACATCAGCTGGGCACGGCAGAACCGCTCGGCTCTGATCCGCGTGCCAGCCGTGCGACACGGTCGCCTCCAGGCAACACGCATCGAGCTCCGTTGTCCGGACCCCTCCGCTAACCCCTACCTGGCCTACGCGGTCATGCTCGCTGCCGGACTGGATGGGATTGAGCGGAAGCTGCCGCTTCCCGAGCCGGTGGAAGAGAACGTCTACCACTTCACGGACGAAGACCTCAAGCGGCGCAACATCCAGACGCTCCCGGCGACGCTGGGTGAAGCAATGGCAGAACTGGAGAAGGACGAAGTGATCCGCGAGGCGCTTGGTGAGCATGTCTTCGAGCGGTTGCTCGAAGCACAGAAGCGCGACTGGGACACCTTCCGGCAGTATGTGACCCAGTGGGAGCTCGATCGGTACCTCGAGATCTACTGACGGAGCATCCGCGAGGTTCGTGCACGGCCCGCTCCGATCCGTCGGAGCGGGCCATTTTGCTCACGTCACCCGTCGTTTGGTCCAGTCCAGCCCAGACTTGGCAGTCAGCATCGCACCGTCGATCTATCCGCTCGCATCTCCCGCTGGCCGATCCACGGTCGCTCCGGTCACGGTCAGTACCCCGTGCGATCAGAACCGTTTGCGGTTGGAGAGCACCCCCCAGCCTGCCTCATCGCAGACTGGCGAGATTGGCTACCCCAGCTCGCGCTTGTCCACCCACACCGGTTTGGATCGTCCAGTTCTGCGTTTCGACGAATGTCCGCCCATCGACTGCGCCACATTCGTTGGTTCGATACAAGTGTGCGGAGCTAGAGCTTGACATCTCACACAGTCACCCAAGACCCTGAATAAGAGCACGGAACAAGCCACAGCGCAGCACGGCGTGGCTTTCAGTGTTGGCACACGGTTTGACACACAGCGAGCTCGACCACAGCACGAATTGAGCGTTGCTGAGCGACGAGTCGAGATGTTCGCTGGACCACCTTCTCGGGAGCACACTAGGAGCAGATGTGCTGGCAGCCGCTTTCGCTTGACAGTCAGTGGAGTCGTCCAGGACACTGAGGGGTAGAACAGTTCTCGAAAGGACGTTGACATGCATCGCATCCTCCTGGCGTTAATCGCGCTTATCCTGACGAGCGCCTGCGCCCTCGTGGCTCCCCCAACACCAACGCCGCTTCCCCCAACTCCAACGCCACTCCCTGAAGGGCCGCCGGCTGTCAGCGGCCCCGACCGAGAGCGCCTGACCGCCTGGGCTCAAGCGTGGTTAACCGTCAGCAAATTCCGCGCTGAGATCACCGTGTACGACCAGTCCGGCACCGTGCAGCAGCACCTGCAGCTGGCGGTTGTGCTGCCTGATCGGCTTCACGCGGTTCAGCTCGACCCTGTTAGTGGGCAACCGACGCAAGAGTGGATCATCGTGGGTGACGCTGGTTGGATCAAGCAAGGAGAGCGCTGGCAACTCGGGCAGATCCAGCAGCCGCCGAATTTCAGTGAACTCTACGACCCCGCTGCGCTCGCCGAAGCCCGCGATGCGACAGCAGGGGGCGCATCCGTGACCATACGAGAACTTGCTGGTGAGTCGATCGACGGGATTCTCTGTGAGCGTTGGGAGATCATCGTCACGCCAGCAGGTCAGCAGGCGAATCGGATGACACTCTGGGTCGGCCGTGAGGACCAGTTGCCGCGCCAACTCCGCACCGAATATCCCGATGGCTCCGTGCTGCAGCTCCGGTACTGGGGCTACGACGAGGCGATCGACATCCAGCCGCCGAGCGAGCAGTGAGCGGTGCGAGGCCTTCGTGCGACTCGGAGGAAGGGAGAGGTCGACTATGGGGGACGGGACGATCCTGCTCGCCGCTGGGATCGTGGGGGCTGGGCTCCTCGTCGGCGTGCTCGCAGTCGTCCTCGGGCTCGTGCTCTCCCGCCGGGTGACGGCACCATCACCCGAACTCGGCGCTCTCCAGGCAGCACTGCAAGCACTGCAGGTCGATCTCCGCGCAGCCTCTACCACCCTGCCAGCCATTCAAGAAGCGGCACATATCCACGAGCGACGGTTGGACGAACTCACCCGTACGCTCGGCACACTGACGACCCTCACGGCACAGCTGCAGGCACGGGCCGAAGCTAGCGAGCAACGGCAATCGCAGCTCCAGACCAATCTGCAGCGTACCAGCGAAGTCCTCGGCGAACTCCGCACCGCTCTCGCCACCGTCCTCCAACACCAAGGGACGACAGCGAACCGGATCGACCAACTCCAGCAAGCGCTCACGGCTGCGCATCAGGCGCTCGCCGAGCTCCGGCGGAACGACGAGGAAGCTCGGCGTCAGCAGGAAGAGCTCGCCCGCTTCGTCACCAGACTCGACGCCATCCTCACCGGCTCGGCCTCCCGTGGTGCGGCGGGAGAGCACGTCCTCGAAGCGATCCTCGAACACCTCCCGGCCGAGTTCAAAGCCTTCGACCTCACCATCCGCAACCGGACAGTCGAGTTCGCTTTCCGACTCCCTAACGGCAAACACGTGCCGATCGATTCCAAGTGGGTGGGCACGCGTCAACTGGAGCAGCTCGATGAAACAGCTGACGAGCAGACACGTCGAGAGCTCGAGCAGCTTCTCGCCCGACGGATCGACGAGGTGACCGCCTACCTTGACCCCGACCTCACGCTCGGCCTAGCCATCGTCGCCGTCCCGGACGCCGTCTACCGTTGGACGCAGCGACTCCACGCCCGCGCGCTGGAGAAGGGCGTCATCGTCATCGCCTACAGTATGGCCATCCCCTATTTCCTTACCCTCCTGCATTTCGCCATTCGCTTCCTGCGCGACGAGGAAACAGTGCAGCTCTCCGCAATCGCCCACCAACTCGAGCACGCACTGCGAGAGATCCAGTCCGAACTGAACGGACGCTACGCGAGAGCGCTCACCATGCTGCAGAATAGTCGCGACGCGCTGGCGCAGCAGGCTGCAGGCGCCTTGGGCACCCTGCGGCAACTGCAAGCGCTCAGCGGAGCAAGCGGAACTCTCGCGCTCGCGGAGGCGCTGGAAGGCGAGCACCGTGCCGACGAGTGAACACTGGGAACGCGTGCGTGGAGCCATAACTGGCAAACCGGTGGATGCTCCCCCGGTGAGTCTTTGGCGCCACTTCCCCGAGGACGACCAGCGAGCCGAGACGCTCGCATCCGTCACGCTAGCCTGGCAGCATCGCTTCAATTTCGATTTCGTCAAGCTGATGCCACCGGGTGATTATCCGGTCATCGCCTGGGGTGGGGAAAGTGAGTACCGTGGAAGTCCTGCTGGGACACGCACAGTCACACGATATCCCGTCCAGGGCGTGCAGGACTGGAGCCGCATCCGAC
>DAOTWO010000142.1:0-2571 GCA_034435855.1 Thermomicrobium sp.
TGTCACCGTCACTTCTCGAGGCTCGATCCGAATCTCACGATACCCATCTAGCTCCGCTTGTGGATAGACCTGGACTTCGACCCGGAACGCGAGCGGCTCATCCCGGTAGATCTCGACTTCCGGATCGGAGACGGGGACGAGCTGGTGCTGTTGGAGCGCCTCGCGATACAGCCGATCCATCAACTCCCGCTGCGCTTCGGCGACGATCAGTTCTCGCCCGACACGCCGCTCCACGAGTGTGCGCGGAGCTCGCCCCGGGCGGAAGCCGGGCACCTGCACTTGTTGGCTGATCCGCCGGAGCGCCCGTTCAAGTGCCGCGCGGAACTCCTCCTCATCTGCCGCAATATCAAGTCGCACCGTGCTCTGCGGCAGACGCTCGACTGTGACCTTCACCAGCGCCCCTCCCTGTCCATCGACACGATCCACTCTCATCGCCCTCGCCCGTCCGGTGTCTTGCCTGTATCTTTCCCCGCCGCGACAGATGCACGCACTGCGCGGACTCGCCGCGGCCTCCAGCGTTGCCGAGGGCCGACATGCAAGGCTAATCCTACTCTGTCACGGTAACCTGTAACCAGCGCCCCCGCTGTGCTAAGGTTGTCGCGCAGCGCGCCAAGGGATGTGGCGCCAGGGTGCAACGATGACGACAGAGCTCGCCGATCGCCGAACTCGCCATCACCTTGTCACCCCGCAGGGACGATGCCATGTCCGACAGCTCCGACGCGCTCTCGCGATCGGAACCGTGGCGCACATGGAGCTTGTACCGTGGGGCTCAAACGACACGTTCGCCGTGCTCCTTGAGCAAGACATTGTTCCAGGTCTGATCGGTATTTACAAGCCGGCACGCGGTGAGGCACCGCTGTGGGACTTTCCAGCTGGTACCCTCTATAAGCGCGAGTTTGCCAGTTATCTTTTAAGTCGCGTCTTGGGCTGGACGTTCATTCCACCAACCGTGATCCGCGACGGGCCATATGGCATCGGGACCGTCCAGCTTTTCATTGAACCGGAGGACCGACCGCTGCGGGGCCCAGCGTTTCGGTCCCAGCTCCAACGGATCGCGCTCTTTGATTTGCTCACGAACAATGCCGACCGCAAGGCGAGTCATCTCTTCCAGGGACGTTTTGATCGACGTGTGTGGGGTATTGATCACGGACTGACCTTCCATGTTGATCCAAAGCTGCGCACGGTTCTCTGGGACTTTTGCGGCGAGCCGATTCCTCTCACACTCGTTGCAGATCTCCGCAGGCTGCTCCGTCACCGGCGGCAGGTGCAACGCCTCTTAGCACCGTTCCTGCGTGCAGAGGAACTCGTCGTGTTTTGGCAGCGATGCGCAACGCTTCTTGCCCGGCCAATCTATCCTGTACTCAACCCGCGCCGCAATATCCCCTTTGGATGGTGAGGATCCGCTCAGATCCCTCGCTACCTGCCTACCAAGCGGCAGCGTTTTCCCTTGCCTGACGCGTTGAGCAGAGTAGCCCAGCACAGGCGCCGTGGTGACCGAGCGACGACAATAGCAGCCAAACTCCACGGCGCAGCAGGAAGCACGCTTGCAAGGCGGCGCATGGCGATGCCAGACTCCAGACTACATCGGGTCTCGTAGAGTGTTTCCTCTTGACCATCATCAAGATCGGCCGTATGATGAGGTTGGATGCCAGCGAACCTGCAGAGTCGTTCCGTCCGAGCCGATGTTGGAACGGTACGCGATCCGAAGAGTCGGCGGCAAGGAGTAGCCGGAACGGCGCTGGGGTCGGCACCACTGTGTCCGGGTTCAGGGAAGGGAGCAGCAGTGAAAATCTCCGGTTCCTATACCATTCGTGCAGGACGCGACGCTGTCTTTGGGCGACTGACTGATCCGCAGGCAATAGCCAGCTGCCTGCCAGGTGTCGAGAATTTGAACCAGGTCGCACCTGATCAGTATGAGATGGCAATGACGGTCGCGATTGGCCCGGTCAAAGGTACCTTCACCGGCAAGGTGCAGCTCGCCGATATCAATCCACCCGAGTCGTACCGCATGGCAATCGAGGGACAAGGAAAGCCGGGCTTTGCGCGGGGTAACGGGAGCGTGCAGCTTCGCGCAATCGACGACCAGACAACCGAGATTGTTTACGAAGGAGATGTCGAACTCGGCGGCCCATTTGCGGGTGTCGCCCAACGCATGCTTGGTGGTGTTGCCAAGCGGATGATCGAACAGTTTTTCTCTTGCATCGAGCGCCAAATGGGCGCGAGCGCCTGACTGTGGAGATCGGGATTGGGGACGATCCAGGAAAGGAGCGGTCGAATGCAGATCACGGTCACGGTCAATGGCGTCACCTATACCCATGACGTTGAGCCGCGCCTCTTACTTGTCCATTACCTCCGCGAGGTGCTCGGCCTCACTGGCACCCACATCGGTTGTGACACCAGCCAGTGCGGCGCCTGCACCGTGCTTCTGAACGGCAAGGCTGTTAAGTCCTGCACAATCTTTGCGGTTCAAGCTGACGGTGCTGAGATTACAACCATCGAGGGACTGGCGCGTGACGGTCAGTTGCATCCGGTCCAGGAAGGCTTCTGGGAAAAGCACGGTCTGCAGTGCGG
>DAOTWO010000143.1:0-8189 GCA_034435855.1 Thermomicrobium sp.
TCGCGATCGCGGAAGATGGCGACGCCAATCAGTTCATCACGTTGCTGATCGGGCTTGAAGAGATACCCGGCCTGGAAACCCTGTACCCGGGGAGCGCGCTCCCGATCCCACTCTTCAAAGAGCTGGCAGATTGCCTGTTCCTGCCCAGGCTTGGCATGCATGTGGAAGACAGTGCCGTACATCGCTCCACTCCTTGCATCGTCAGCTCTTGCACAGTTCTCCGCGCCGGTGTCGCGACCCTACACGGACGGCTCAGTGGGCTAAGCGCTGTGGGGTGCTTTCCCGCAGGACGTGTGGCCGTCAGATCTCGATCACGTCGCCGGAACCTCGGCCGATCATCGTGCTGCCAAGGCTGTCCAGCGTCGATTGCCACGCATCTAAGGTCGCACGGAAGGCCTGAGCGTCCTCTTGACTCTCCCAAAAGGCGATACCGAGCGTCTGCTGTCCTGGCCCCTCAACGAGAAAGAAGCCACGGAATCCTGGCGCCTTCTGCAAGAGAGGCCAGAACTCTTTGGCTGCCTTGGCATGAATCCCTGAGCGCAGAGCGGGTTGCACCTCGCGCATGATGTAGGTCGCGTACATTCCATCCCTCACTTGGTCGTCTCAGCACGACCGTTCCAGGGTAGAGGCTTTCTGACGTCACCCACAGGGCAGTGGATAGTCAGACCGGACTCGATCGACGGCCAGCTGCTGGTCACTCCCGCTCAGTGGCACCGAGCACTGCCCTGATCCTGGTAATCGGAACGCGACACCGGGACAAATCGCCATGTGAAGCGGTCCGGATACAGCTCGAGCTGAAGAACCCCATAGGTATCGTCGGAGCCGGTTGCACTGACCGGAAGACGATCGCCGAGCGGGCGCAGGCTCCGACCACCCGTGCCGACGACGAACTCGATGATGCCATGTTCCGGATCGGGCCGACCGACGGCATCCAGCGGCTCGAAACGCTCGTAGTTATGGTCGTGGCCGTTGAGGACGACATCGACGCTCTGCTGATAGAGGAGTTCCCAGACTGGCTGCATCGACTCGAAGTTGCCATGCTCGCCGGAACTCCAACGTGGATGATGCCAGTAGGCGAGGGTGCAGAGGCTTGGGTGGGCGGCAAGGTCTTGCTTGAGCCACTGGTATTGCGGTGATTCTGGACCACAGCCGCCTGCTGCCTTGCAATTGGAGTTCAGGACGACAATGTGCCAGGCACCGAGTTCGTAGGAATACCAGCCCTGACCCGGCAAGCCAGCAGCAGCCCCGAAATAGTCGAAGTACGGCTGGGCGTCACGGCTCCCATACTCGTGGTTCCCAACCGCAGGCCGGATCCGCGCCTTCAAGGGGCCGAGGATGGGATCGAAGCAGTTCCGAAACTCCTCAACCGTACCACGCTCATAGACGACATCACCGAGCAGTGCGATGGTCCCAGTCTGCCCGGCCAGGAGCGCGGCGACCGCATCGTCGTTCTGGGAGCGACAGGTGGCCACGTCTCCGACCGCCCAGAGAGTCGCAGATGTCACCGGAGTCGGGGAGGTGACCGCTGGTGTTGTCAAGACGAAGGGGGTGAGATCAAGCGCGGCGCTCCGTCCACACGCAGCGACAAGGAACGCCAGGACGAGAATGAGAACGAGCCGGCGGGAGTGGTGCATGGGCAGCTCGACCTTTCGGGTAGAAACCAAACACGCGTTGGATCTGATGCGCTTCCTAACTGGCCCAGCGCGCCGTTGAGGGATCAAGATCCCAGCGAACTCAGCCTGCAATCGGCTGTGTATCGACGATAACCTCGTCGAAGCGGATGTCGAAGGTTCGGCCTGTGCTGTTCTCGCCGAGTAGGAAGCGTCCGATCGCCGTGGTCCCAAGGTTTCCACTGATGGTGGCGACCAACGTGCCGTCGTAGGACAGTTCTACGACGCCGCTCGTGCCTACCACGATGTGCACTCCAAGCATATGCCAACTTCCTGGCGTGACGGCTGTGGTAGTCGTGGTGCTCTGGCCAGCGACGTCGTTACGGAAGCCGAGTCGTCCGGTACTGGAGATGTAGACTCCGCCGAGCGACCCACCGGTAGAGGTGCGTAGCTTGACCAGGTAGACAGTGTTCGCGCCTTGTGAGGCGACGAAGAAGCGCACACGAACAAAGAGTTCATTCGCCGAACTGGGGAGGGTCGTGAGCGCATAGGCAGCAGTGCCGCTCGTCGAGAGCGCTTGAGCGGCATAGTTCCCCGAGTAGGGAGAACTGGTCGTTATGGTCAGCCCGCTTACCGTCGTCCAGGCGCTCAGCGTACCGGACTCGAAGTCATCAGCGAAGAGGACAAAAGATCCTGTGGCGATTGTGGCCGGGTCGCTGGGTGGGGAAGTGTTGCCTGCTCGGTCACGCGCAACGACACGATACTCATACGTTGTGTTCGGTTGCACAGTGGTGTCGGTATAGGTTGTTGTCTCCCCGAGTGAGGTGAGCAGAGTCCCATTTCGGAGCACATCGTAGCCTGCCAGCCCATTGGCGTCGCTTGCTGCTGTCCAGTTGAGGGTGACACGTCCGTTGCCACTCGTTGCAGTGAGGCCAGTGGGTGCAGCAGGTGGCGTCAGGTCGATGGTCCACGACCAGCTCGCGGGGGTGGGATCGGCCGTCCCGGCAGTGTTCACCGCCGAGACGGCAAACGTGTGGTTCCCTTCAGCAAGCCCAGTGAGGGTCGTTGGGCTGGAGCATGCAGCAGGGGCGGCGCCGTCCAGCTGACATTGGAAGGTCGCGGTAGCATCGTCCGAGCTGAAGGAGAAGGTTGCATCCGGGTTATTGGTGAGTGCGGGTGGAGTAGAAGTGAGCGTCGTCTCTGGTGCTGCTGGGGTGGCGGTAATTTCCCAGGTGTAGATCGCGGGCGTTGGGTCAGTGTTGCCAGCGACGTCAGTAGCGGCGACGCTGAATGTATGTGGGCCCACTGCCAGCGCCGTGTAGGTGGTGGGACTCGTGCATGGCTGGGTGGGTGCACCGTCCAGACTGCACTGGAAGGTGGCGAGCTCGTCGGCGGTGAAGGCAAAGGTAGCGCTGCTGTCGCTGGTCGTCGCTGGCGGAGTGCTCGTGAGTATCGTCTCCGGTGCAATCGTATCTTGAGGAGCATCGATTGGGCCGGTATCAGCCACAACCTCGTCGAAGCGGACGTCGAAGGTTCGGCCTGTGCCGTTCTCGCCGAGCTGGATCTGCGTGAGGGCGTTTGTGCCAAAGCTCTGGAAGCTTTGCAGAATGCGGACGCCATCGTACCAGATCTCGATGAGCCCATTGCTTCCGGTACGGAGATGCACCTCAAGGGTGTGCCATGCTCCGGTCGTCACTTGCGTCGTAGTCGTCTGACTTTGGGCGGTCACGTCGTTTCGGAAGGCGAGTCGGCCCGTGCTTGTGACGAAGATGCCACCGAGTGAGGTCGTCCCGCTTCGCCACTTCTCAAGGTAGACGTTGTTGGCGCCCTGGGTGACCACTTGGAAGCGGATGCGGTAGAAGAGTTCGTTCGTCGAATGTGAGAGCGTGCCGAGCGCGTAGGCGGCAGTGCCGCTTGTAGAGAGCGCGCGCGCCGCATAGGAACCGGAGTAGGGTAACTCGTTCGTGACGGTGAGCCCATTCACGCTTGACCAGCGAATGAGATTTCCGGTCTCAAAGTCGTCCTCAAAGAGTCGCTGCGTCGATGTGGTGACGGTCGCGACTGCAGAGTCTGGTGAGAGATTGCCAGCGTTGTCGCGGGCACGGACGGTGTAGCGATAGGTGGTAGCTGACTGCACCGTGCTGTCGTTGACACTGGTCACCGGCCCAAGGCGCGCGAAGAGTGCCCCGTCACGGTAGACATCGTATCCGTTGATACCGCTCGCATCGCTCACGCTTGACCAGGTGACAGTGACTTGTGTGCCACTCGTCGCGACGGCGCTGACATCAGTCGGCGCTGGCGGCGGAGTGAGGTCAACCGTCCAGCTCCAGCTCGCGGGTGTCGGATCGGCTTCGCCTTCGCCGTTGACGGCGCGGACGGCAAAGGTGTGTGCGCCTTCACTGAGATCGGTAAGCGTCCAGGGACTCGTGCAGGCAACCGCCGGCGTCGTGTCGAGTTGGCACTCGAACGTCGCGGCAGCGTCGGTTGAGGTGAACGAGAAGGTCGCGGTGGACTGGTTCGTGAGGGCAGGTGGGGTAGAGACCAGCGTGGTGTCGGGTGCGCTCTGCGCGGTAATGTCCCAGGAGTAGGTTGCGGGCGTCGGGTCAGCGTTTCCAGCCGCGTCAACAGCGGTCACGCTGAAGGTGTGTGTTCCGACAGTGAGAGAAGTGTAGGTCGTTGGGCTGGTGCATGGCTGGGCGGCCGCGCCGTCGAGGCTGCACAGGAAGGTGGCGGATTCGTTCGCAGAGAAGGCGAATAAGGCGGTTGTCTCGCTCGTGGTAGCTGGGGGTGTGCTGGTGAGCGTGGTCTCCGGCGGCGTGGTGTCAGGTGGTGGTGCTGGTGGTAGCGTGACGCGCACATCGTCAAAGCGGACGTCAAACTTCCGCTTGGTCAGGTGCTCACCGATCTGCAAGCGTCCAAACGTTCCACTGCCAAAATTTTGTGTTGTGCTCAAAACAAGTGTGCCGTCGTACCAGAGTTCCACGCGCCCCGATGAGCCGGTGACGAACCGAACGCGCAGTTGATGCCACACACTCGTGGAGACAGTGACAGCAGTTGTTGTCGTTCTTCCGGAAACTTCGTTGCGGAAGGCAAGCTGGCCATTGGTGGTGATGAGCACGAGGCCGAGTGGACTGCCCGTAGCACTGAGGAAGCGTGTCAGTGTCAGTTGCTCGTTCTTGCCGCGTGCGGCGACCTGAAACCAGAGTCCAACGACAGTATCGGCCGTGGTCGTTGAGAGCGAGGTGACGGCGTACGCTGGCGTGCCGCTCGTGGAAAGTGCCCGAGCGGCGTAGAGACCACCATGGGGTGAGGTGGTGGTAATGGTCATTCCACTCACCGTGCTCCAGCGGCTGAGCGTCCCCGATTCGAAGTCGTCGGCGAAGAGCGTGTCGGTAGTTGTGATCGAGACCGGTGTGCTCGCAGCTGATCGGTTGCCGATCGCATCCAGTGCGGTGACCTGATAGGTATACGTACGGTCGGGCTGGAGGTTACTGTCGACGATGGAGCGGGAGCTCCCTGGTACGGTGGCGACGACTCCACCATCGCGCAGGATCTCATACGTAGCGACCGAGTAGTCGTCTGTCGCCGCATTCCACTGCAGAGCGACCTGTTGGGGCGAGATCAGCGAGGCCTGAAGGCCGGTCGGTGCTGTCGGTGCTGTGGTGTCGTTCGGCCCATGGCAGGAGACGCTCGTCGTGTCACGTACCTGCCCAGCGAGGTCGATAAAGGAGAGGTCGGCCTGGGTCGGGGTGAGCGAGGCGAGGAGGACGCCGTAAGCCGCCGGTGGCTGATCAAATCCGGCAGCAACCCGTGAGTCGCTCCGGATGAACGCGCGGATGCCGTGACCTCCGGTGCCGACGACGACCTGAACGATGCCGTTCGCGTTGGGCTGCCCATTACGGTCGAGAGGAACCCAGCGCTGGTAGTTGTGGTCATGCCCAACGAGGACGAGCTCGACCCCAAACTGATAGAGAAGCTCCCAGATGTCTTGCAAGGCTGGAGAGTCGCCTTGTGGACCGATACTGTACCGCGGGTGATGGAAGTAGACGATGGTGCAGGCGTCGCGGTTCGCCTGGAGATCACGCATGAGCCACTCATACTGAGGCGTCCCCGGCACATACTGGCCAAACTGACTCGTGCTGTTGAGCGCGGTAATGTGCCAACCCCCAGCATTGACACTGTAGTAGTTCGGTGGGCTTTGCCAGTAGCGAAGATAACCTTCTGCGATGGCTCCCTCGTATTCGTGATTCCCAACCACTGGGTTGGTGATCGAACGGTAGGCTGCGAAGAGCTGGCCGCTCTCCCCGTAGTAGTTCAAGAATTCGCTGTAGGACCCCTTCTCGTAAAGGTCACCCAGATAAAGGAAAAGGTTTGGGGAGAGGCTACCGATGAGCTGGGCGACTTGTGCCGACGGTGTCCCATCGTCGCCCCCGTCGCCGACAGCGACCAGCCGGAAGGGTTGGCCAGCGGGGGGCGTGGTACCCGTCGTTGGGCGGAAGCCGCTCGGAATAGGCGGCGGCGCGCTGAGGCCATTTTGGAAAAAGAGTGTGATACTCGTCGCTGCACTGGTGAACCCGTCACTCATAAGGGCACTGACGGCCAGTGTGTGCTGACCGTCAGCCCACTGGGTGGTCGGGAGTTGAAACGTGTAGGGAGAAAAGAACTCGGTCAGCAAGTAGGCTCCGTCGAGTGTATAGATCATGCGTTGGACACGTGGGGCTGCACCGCTCGTGGTGGCGCTCGCAGTCACCGTCACCGCACGTGAGACAAGCGCGCCACTGACCGGTTGCGTGAGGCAAACGGTAACCAGGTAGAGCCCAGACGATGGACCGCTCGTTGCGCAGCTCGCAGCTGCCACCGGATGTGGCGAGAGCCCAAGCTGACCAACGACGATACTGAGAACGAGCACGCTGGCAATGAGGAAACGTGCGAAGCTTCCTTTCCACAGGAGATGTGCTGCGCTGTCTTGCCCTCTTATCACGGTCTGCCCTTCTCAAACTTTCCGGTGCTTGTCGCGCGGTAACGGCCGCCCCGGCAGGCCGATCACCGTGATCGACGTCCTGCCGTCCTTGACCGGATGTTCTGAGTATGTGGTGTCTCGGCAACCGACTCGCAGTCAAATACTGTTCGATCGGTTGTCAACTGCTGCTCAGTGGACAGAATAGATAGAATGGGTGCCTCCGGATGTCGCGGATGGGGTGGAGAGTGCCGATTCATCGCCTTGACGCAGGAACTACCTGTCGCCAGCAGTGAGTGGCGGAGAGTGAAATTCCCCCTCTACAGGGGATGCGACTTGCGGTACGATGGAAGGGCCAGTCTCCCACACGCTCTTGCAAAAGAAGAGTCGCCGCGGATCTCACGCTTCCCCGAGGGCTCCCTCGGTGAAGCAGTGCGACTCGAAGATCTCGGGATGCTGCAAACGTCTTGCGCTTGGCTGTCGCAGCAGAGAAGCCAAGAACGGATACCTATGATGAATTCGAAGAGCTGAGAACTCGGGGCTCCTTTACAGGTACAGGTGTCTGGCTCCGGTCAGCGTGGAACTCGCCACCGCGAAGCAATTCTGCGGTGCGTTTCAATGATCTCGAAGGTGCTCGCCACGGGTGGAGCACAATGCACAGTCGCGAGCGTGCAGAAGATGACTCGGTCGGGAAGAAGGTCGTCGAGCGGGTCAAGACGTTTCCCACCAGATCAATCGGGGCGACAACAAGGATTGCGACGCGCTCCAGCCCTCGGAGTTCCGCCGTCGACGCCCGGCCGCTCGGTGGCGGCGTTTACGAGCATCCGCCCTGACGAGAGCGTACTCCAGCGAGGTGGTAAGCTCTGTCCGAAGTATCCCCAGCGCAGTGTCCGCAACGCCACCCCCGAGGCAGAGGCATCGCGACGACTGTTGCCCCACTAGCGAACAGTAGTTTATGGCCAGGACGCGGTGAAAACCGATCAGGGGATGGTTATCCACGCACCGGAATACCCGACCCTGAGATACCGCGTCCAACCGGAGCTGCTCGTGGACGCGTTCACAACCGCAGCGCTCCGACAGCTTCGCAGCTCTGGTGGGGTTGCCTCACAGTTACTCCGGCTACTCGTTTGAGCGCTGCTGAGAGAAGATCCTGTCTGAGGATGCTGTGCAGGAGACCGAGTGGCTCTTATCGCCGCTGGTAACCACGCGGAGTGAGAGGCCGGCGAAGAAATCGGTCTTCGTCGCGGCTGGCTAGTTGGCTGCACGTTGTTGGCGAAGCCCCCGCTGGAGAGTCACTCTTGATGTGCCTGGTGGTGTCTGATGCCGCGCCGGTCTCCTGAGTCATTCAGCGCGTCTGGAATGGGGGCGAGTAAACACCGGTGATCAGGTCGCGAGCTCGACCGCTTGGGCAATCGCGCTGGCAAAATCCTCGGCCGTTACCCCGGGTGACTGCAGGCCCAGCGCACGATAGACCTCGCGGATCCGCGCTGCGAGTTCCTCGCGCCGCGTGCTCAGGCCGCGTACCGCCTGCTCGATCGCTGCGAGACCAAGCGCGGGCAACAGGGTGAAGTCGCCACTGAGGCTGACATCATCAATCCGTCCACCATGAGTGCGGACGATGA
>DAOTWO010000144.1:0-1536 GCA_034435855.1 Thermomicrobium sp.
CGATCCGCTTCTGGGTGGTGTGTTGGACGACGAGACGGCCCAGCGAGCGTTGAGGTTACTCCCGAATGCACGCCTCGAGCGCTTCCCGGGAAGCGGGCATGCGATCCATTGTGAGCAGCCCGAAGGATTCGTAGAAGTTGTCCACGCCTTTATCGACGAAGTGACCGGCCGTGCTGGTGTGGATGATCCGGCCGCCGGATCTGGTGTGGGTGGGTAGGTGGACAGCGAGGCGGCCTGGATTTCCTGGTGCCTTCCGGCGCGAGAAGTGGCTCTTCACGAGTGGCCGAAGCAAGTCCTGACGGGCTTTGACCAACTTCAGTGTGATCGTGTTTGCTTCCCTGCGACCTTGCAGCGGCTGACAAGATGCACACATCTTTGCCCCACGTTGGTGAAATGCGTCCGTGATACGCGAGGCTCCCTGCTCGTTGTGACGACCGGGCTGGGCGGGGGCTGTTCCTACCCCAGGCGCGCCGTTGGGGCTCGTCTCCCAGCCAAGGAACTCGCGGTTTTCTGCGGTGCGCCACCGACCAGTCATTGTGGTACGCTGGCCTGCATCCGATCCGATCTCGTAACCATGGGCGGCCATGGGACTGCCAGTCGTGAGCCGATGGAAAGAAGGCCAGCAGTGGCTGATAGCCGCTCGGTTCTTCTTCCTCGTTGTCTTCCTCTGGACGGCGGTCACGTTTAGAGAGCATCCGAGGAGCGATCTTGTACTGTATGCCATCCGACCGGGGCACCTTGTTGCGCTTGATCCAACGGATGGACAGGAACGCTCGGAGACATCGATCCCCTTGACACTCGTCTGCGACGTTGTGCCTGCGCCGAGTGGGCAATGGGTGGCTGCGGTAGGCCACGTGCTTGTGCTTGTGCCCGTTGGTGAGCAGACTGAGCCGCTCGTGATCGAGCCGCCGCGGGGTTGGTTCTATACGGACTGTATCTCTCCGACTGCGTGGTTCTGGGCAGGCGGAAGACTCTTGGCATGGGCGGATGAGCGGACGCTGCTCGTGTTGCTCCGCAAGAACGTTGCCTACCCGGACGTGTGGGCTCTTGCGTCCTTTGAGCTCGACTCATAGTCGTGGCGCCCCTGGGTGCACGAGGTTCCACGTGGCTGTGACCTACTTGATCAGCCAGTGGCCGGTTTCCAAATCCGTTGCGTGAGACTTCCCGGCGGCCGTGGGCCAGATGAACTCGTCGGTCTGCGTGGTATCGATGCATTGAACGGAGTCGTCCAACGGCGTCTTCCAGTCGGTTTGCCGCCCGAGCTCCGCCAGCAAGGCCTCGAGCTTGGAGCACCACCAGTGGCCGTTCGGCAAATGCGGGGAGTGTTCTACATCCTCCTGCAGTCAGGTGTCCTTCCTCATTGGAGATAACACAGCACGACAGACGGCAACGCTGGTCGTCTGGCGGGAGGCCGGTCTCAAGGAACGAGCGCGCGGGATTGCCCTTCGCCTCGCGCGGGATGGCTCGGCAGCGTGGGTCGTCCTTGCAGGAGAGAACGATCGTTTACAAATTTCACTCCTGGAGCTGCGGACGCAG
>DAOTWO010000145.1:0-14159 GCA_034435855.1 Thermomicrobium sp.
CCAACCTCATCTTGTCCAACGTCTTCCGCGCAGGAGTGGCGGCGCTGGCGAAGACACTCGCCGAGGAACTCGCTCCATATAACATCCGCGTCAACAACGTGCTCCCCGGGCGGATCGCCACGGAGCGGCTCCTCTACCTGGATCAAGTCAATGCCGAACGAGCCGGAGTGTCGGTCGAGGAAATACGCCAGCGGACAATTGCCCAGATCCCACTGGGCCGGTACGGTGATCCGGAAGAGTTCGCGAACGCGGTCGTCTTCCTCGCCTCAGAACGCGCAAGTTACATTACTGGCACCTCACTCCAGGTGGACGGCGGCTATATCAAGTGCATCTACTGAGCGACGCGATTGGTCGCTCAACAAACCGACCAAAGGAGTGCACGGTAGCGCGAAGGTACGCCGGGGAAGAGCGCGTGTCCACGCTTCCTGGCAGTGGGCACGACGACGATGCACCAGAGAGTGTCCTAGGTGAAAGCCGCCGATCCCGAGCAGAGCAGCTGGTGACCGTGCGCTCGCGATATGCCTTCTTTTGTGGTTCCCACCTTGACCACGGGGCTGTCGCAGCGCGCGCAGAACGTGCGCGCTGTCCTGCGCGAATTGCGGTCGCAAACGGACACTGCTCCGCCTCAGCCCACCGGCCACAGCGGAGAGCGACCGAATCCGGTCAGCGTGGCCGCAAGAAGCAGGAGCTCTGCAGCGAGGCCAGCGACGAGTACGAGCCAGTCAAATCGGCTGAGGCGGAGCTCCCCAAAACGCGGGCGGTGCCCGCGCACGCCCACGCCACGTACCGTGAGCACCCAGCTCAGCTGTTGCGCTTGACGCAATGTCGCCGCAAGGGCAGCGGAGAGAACAGGCAGCAGGGCGCGCAGACGTGCCATCCCCCGTTCCGGGATGACCCAGCCGCGGGTCTGCAGTGCTTCGGATGCTGTGGAGAACGTCTGAGCAAAGATGGGAATGAAACGAAGGCCAATAGTGAGCGCAAGTCCCACACTGGCCGGAAGCCCCAGCCGCACAAGACCTTGCACCAACGCACGCTCACTTGTCGTTGCGACCCAGGCTAGTGCGAGCAGCGCCAGTGCGACCAATCGGAGCGCCGTACCCACCGCGCCAAGGATGCTTGGCAGGGTAAGCGTGAACGGACCGTAAGAGACAAGGACCGGCTCACCAGCACGATCGAAGAGGGGACGGAGCAAGAGCACGAGTAAGAGGAGTGGCGCGAGCGCTCGCCACACCGCTGTGAGTCGCGCGCGGTCGAAACCGCCACCACGCCAGAGGAGAACGTGCAACAGGATGACCACGACCACGAGGACAAGCGGGCTCTGCCAGAGGAGCAGCGGTAGCGCAGCGACGAGGACGAGCGCGAGCTTGACCCGGGGATCGAGGCGTGCCAAAGCAGGCACCGCGCGTTGGCGTCGCGGCAAGGTCGGTTCGGAGTGCACGGATGGCACTGTCGGCGAGCGAGCAGCTTGGGCTGGCTCAGGTGCGACAGCAGCGGATGGCGTGAGAAGCGCCGCGATGAGTTCCTCAGGCTCGAGCGCTGGCGGTAGCCCCAACGCACAACTCAGTTCGGTGACCGGAAGTGGGACGAGTCCACTCGCCTGCAGGAGCTCAGCATCACCGAGAACTTCACGTGGCGGTCCTTCGGCCCGCACGATTCCCTCGCTGAGCAGAACAACGCGGTGCGCACACCGTGCAACCAACCGGAGATCGTGGCTGATGAGAAGGGTGCTCGCACCAGCGGCCGCACGCTCGGCGAGGAGGTGCACGAGGAACTCACGGCCAGCTTGATCGAGAGCACTGGTCGGTTCGTCGAGGACGAGCAGCGCGGGCTCGCGCGCCACCGCTGCCGCGAGGGCAACCAACTGGCGTTGCCCGCGACTCAGGAGAGGGAGCTGTCGCTCGGCAAAGGGCAGAAGACCAAAGCGCGCGAGCGTTTCCCGGGCTCGCTGCTCGACCTCCTCGGCCGGGAGTCCAAGTTGCCGAAGCCCGAAAGAGACTTCAGCCAAGGGGGTCGCCTGCACGAGTTGGTGGTCCGGATTCTGCGCGACGTAACCGACGAACGCAGCGAGCTGGGCGATCGTCTTCGTCCGTGTGTCCTGGCCGGTAACGAGGACCCGACCAGCAGTGGGATGGAGAGCCCCGATCACCTGCCGGGCAAGCGTCGTCTTCCCTGAGCCGTTCGGTCCGACGACAGCGACCACCTCGCCGGGGGCAAGGGTGAGCTCGACATCACGTAAGACCAGCGGCCCGTTCGGATAGTGAAAAGAGAGGCGCTCGATCCGAAGGACTGGCTCAGGAGCCAGATCAGGGCCGATCATTTGGCCGGCAGCACCGCACAGCTGGGCCGATGAACTCTGTGACAGGTCGAGAGGGCTCGGTCTACCCGAGTCCTGTCTCTCTCGCTCAAACGCCGTGCGCAAGTACGCTGCGGCTTCGCTGACATGGCGGAAGAGGCGCGGCGCAGTCGACAGGCCGCGCGCCCGAAGATGGCGGGTTAGTGCCGCTAGCTGGGGCTCAGCGGTACCGAGTGCGTGGAGACGTTCGGGATCGGTGAAGGCTTCCGCGGGTGGAGCATCAAGGACAAGCCGACCATTGGCGAGGCCGAGCACGCGCTCGACGAGCGGGAGCAGGAGGTCACTGTCACGCTCAGCCAATACGATCGTCAGCGAGCGAACGGGATCAGCTGCCAGCGCAGCGAGCGCCTGGAGAAGTTCGCGCTTTCCGCGTGGATCCAGCTGGCTGGTTGGTTGATCGAGTACGAGCAGTTCGGGCTGGGCTGCGAGCGCAACAGCCAGGGCGAGACGCTGCTTCTGCCCGCCAGAAAGTTGCCCGGACGGCCGATCAGCGTCGTGCGCGAGACCAACGGTCTCGAGCGCCCACGCGACCCGCTGCGCGACTTCTCTCGGTGGGAGCCCGCGGAGCTCGAGCGCAAAAGCAACCTCGTCCGCCACAGAAAGCCCAATGAGATTGGCCTCCGGATCCTCGAAGACGATGCCGACCGAGCGGGCGAGCTCAGCCGGTGGAACGCTGGTCGTCTCCTGACCAGCAACAACGAGCCATCCGCGCACGGTCCCGCCAGTCTCATGGGGAACCAAGCCAGCAAGGGCGAGGCAGAGCGTGGTCAGACCACTCCCACTGGCACCGACCAGGCCAACAACTTGTCGCGCGGGAATGGCGAAGGTGAGATTGTCAAGCGCCGTCTGTGGTTGTTCACCAGGGACAAGAGCAGGATAGCGGTAGGTGAACCCCTCAGCCCGAACGACGACGCGTGTCGCCATGCTCGGCCTGGCATCCGAGGCCGAGGCTTCTACCGGCTGGATTTCAGGATTCATTGGAAGGTTATCCACACCACTGTACGAGCATCGAACTCGCACTCACCGGTTCGGCGCAGAAGGTCGGCCCGCCAGCGGGTACTCAGGCCTCGCGGCGGAACCGTTGCGGCTGCAGACGGGCGAGGAGCGCGGCGTAGCTCTCCCGAAAGAGGATCGTCAACACGACACCACCGACCGCACCCGACACGACCTGCCAGAGATTGAAGGGAACGTTGGCCATCGCGGTGGCAAAACCGATGCGCAGCACAGCGACTTCGTACAAGAAATACCCGACGACAATGAGAAGACCGCCAATGGTCACAGCGAGGATCATGCGCCAGATCCCGGCTCGCCAGCCGATCCAACCGGCAAGCAGGCCCTGGAGCCCATGGAGCACAAGTGTCGCCGGAGCGTACTGACCATAGCCACTGGTGAGGTCAGCCAGCATCGGCCCAAGCGCTCCGCTGATGCCCCCGACGATGGGGCCGAACAGGAAAGCACCCGTATAGATGGCAATATCGCCGAGGTGAATATAACCGCTTGGGATCGGCACCTGGATGAAACGGGTGGCCACGAAGACAACAGCGATCATCACGCCGCTGAGAGCGATGGTGAGGGGAGTGAACGCCAACCGATGCGATTGCTCGGGTCGTCCCATCTGCATGACCTTCCTCCTCTCCAATATGGCAAGCGTGCGCGGAACGTGTATCCCGGACAACAGCCAATTGGCACCATCCAATCCGGCGTGATGTCGGGTATCTTCTCGCAAATGGCCCATCGGCTTCGGGAGGCACGACGAAACGCCGGCACAACTCACATTTCGCTTGTTCGATACGCTTGCCATGCGGCGAGGCTGCTCCTCCCCATTTGGTTCGCGACGGGGCCACCGCTTGCCCATGGCCTAGTACCACGCGAGGGAGAACGAGCACTCCAACGACGGTCCGGGACACTCCAGTCCCCTTGGCAGCACACGCACGGGGGCCAATACTCCTGCGCAACGGCTGTATAGCCCTGACCTCGCCGCTGGACGCACTCGAGCCGCTGCCACTGCCCCATCCCAAGAGCGCAAGCTGGATCGCGAGTCTCCAAGTCAGGCAGGCTGTGGTACAAGCGCTACGTGAACCCGCAGGTCAGCAGTCGGTGGCTTTGCGCCTGTCTCGGTATGTCCAGCCGCCTTCGACTCAACTGCAGCCTCTTCCGGAGAGCCGACTCGTGCTCGGCCGAGCATCTAAGAAGGAACTCGCGTTGAGGAGCACACGGGGATGTTCCCCACATACTCGAGAATGAGACATCGCCGGCAGGGTCCGAGTGTGCCGCGACCCGCGCGCAGCGATGCTCCCGATAGTCCCTCTCTATCTCGCGATTCTCTTGCCACACTCAGCGTCGTAGGACGACAGTGCACAGCCACCCGGCGTGCTGTCACGCACTGCTCTCCGCTTGCAGAGGCGTGACGGTCGGCTGAAGAATTCCAACGTCGTGTCAGCGCTGACTGCGCGGCGCGCTCGGCAAGCGGCACATCAGGAAGCGGACAGCACAGCCCGTTCACAACGCGGCCGGGGTCCGAGCGACGCTGACCAATGCACGAGGGCCACACTCGACTCGGTGCTGTGGTGTTTCGGGGAGTTAGCCACGTGGTGTTCGACGGACCTATTATCCAAGTCGACCGGCTGGAGCGGCGGTTCGGTCAGACAGTCGCGCTCGCTGGGATCAGCTTCCAGGTCACTGCCGGCGAGATTGTTGGTCTGCTCGGCCATAACGGGGCAGGGAAGACGACCACAATCCGTCTCGTACTCGGTCTGCTCACGCCGCACGGTGGAACAGTGCGCGTCTTCGGACTTGAACCAACGGTCGACGGCGAGCGGATCCGCCAACGGACCGGTGTCGTTGGTGAATCTCCGGGGCTCGACGAGCGCTTGACGGCACGGGAACTCTTACAGGTCTTCGCCGATCTCTACGACGTCCCGCGGGTAGTCCAGGCCCAGCGCATCGCAGCACTACTGGAGCAGTTTGGGCTGGCCGAGGTGGCCGACCGCCGTGTGGCGACCTACAGCGCTGGGATGCGCCAGCGTCTTGCGCTGGCCCGCTGTCTTCTCCACGACCCAGAGCTCTTGCTCCTGGACGAGCCAACTGCGGCGCTCGATCCGGTGGCAGCACACCACGTCCGGGAGCTGATTGCCGAGCGGCGACGCGAGGGGCGGACGATTCTCCTGGCAACGCACAACCTTGACGAAGCCGAGCGCGTATGCGACCGGGTGGTGATTCTGGAGCGTGGCCGAGTCCTCGTGGAGGGGCCACCGCGAGACCTTGCCGCGGCACTTGGTGTCCCAGCACAGGTGACCATTGAGGTGGAACCAG
This sequence comes from Thermomicrobium sp., assembly GCA_034435855.1. Lineage (GTDB taxonomy): Bacteria > Chloroflexota > Chloroflexia > Thermomicrobiales > Thermomicrobiaceae > Thermomicrobium. The sequence goes on from DAOTWO010000145.1 coordinate 5,666, forward strand.
AACAGGTCAACACCGCACTCGACGTCCTCGCTCGTCGCGGCATGCGCGCGCAGGCGACGCCGGAGCTCGGCAGGATCCTTGTGGAGCAGCTGGCGAAGCGCGCAGTGCCCGACGTCGTCGCCACCCTTGTCGGGGCCGGGATAGCGGTGTACGGGGTGGAGCTCCGCACACCGTCGTTGGAGGACGTGTACCTCGCATTGCACCAACGAACAGAACGGAGGTGAGACGTGCACTGGCAGCGTGTTCGGGCGATCGTGCGCAAGGATCTCCTCGCGGTGCGCCGAAGCCGGCCAGTGCTCGTGCCGCTGATCGTCCTGCCGCTCGTCTTCTTCCTGGCGATGCCGGTTGGTTTCGGTCTCTTGGGACGATTCCTTGGCGAGGTACCAGACAGCGAACTCGAACCGCTGATTCGCGCCCTCCCTGCTGCCGACCGAGCACAGCTCGAGCGGCTGGAACCGGGGCAGCAAATTGCGGTAGTGCTCATAAGCTACCAGTTCGCACCGCTCATCTTGTTGGTTCCCCTCGCGGTCGCAACGGCGATCGCCGCCGACAGTCTTGCTGGAGAACGGGAGCGGCGGACGCTGGAGGCGCTGTTGGTGACCCCGATCCGCGATGAAGAACTCTTCCTCGGGAAGGTATTGGCCGCCGTGCTCCCCGCCGTCGTGATCGGGTGGCTCGGCTCGCTCGTCAGCGCGGTGGTCGGAATCGCGGTGACTGGCGTCGGTCCCCCGCTCTTACCGAGCCCGCCGTGGATGCTCTTGGTCGGGCTTGGGATGCCCGGAATCGCTCTCCTTGGGCTCGGTGCCGTTGTGCTCATTTCCGCTCGAGTCCGTGGTTTCCAGGAAGTCATGCAACTAAGTGGGTTACTAGCAATGCCGCTTATCGGCGTCATGGTGGCACAGGCAAGCGGGCTCTTCCTGATCGACTGGCGCCTCGCACTACTCGGCTGTGTGGTCGTCTGGGCAGCGGCGTTTGGCATTTTGCGCGCTGGTCGCCGCCTCTTCCAGCGAGAAGCGCTACTCCGACTCGGATGAATGCAGTGCGGGCGAGAGTGTGCGCTGGGCAGTGGACTCGGCCACCGCTGCCGCCAGTGCCGAGATACATCCGACGAGGACAAGGCCCCACCAGACTGGTTCATAGTGCCCAAAAACCGTATAGAGTGTGCCGACACCGAGGGGCGCCGCTGCACGCGCCAACGTCATGGGGAGCGCCATCGTGCCAGCGATGGCACCATAGGAAGCACTACCAAAGAGTTCGGCGGGGCGTGCGGCCCGCAAGATCGTAATCATCCCGTTGGCCATCCCAAACGCTACGACAAACCCAAGGACGACGGCCTCCCTGCCATTGGGAAGGAGCAAGAGAAGCAAGGCACCACCTTGAACGAGGAAGACTGCGGTCGTCAACGTCCGGTGAGACAGCCAGCGACCGAGCGGTGCGACGAGTAAGCGCCCTGGAATTTGCATCAGGCCGACCAGACCGGTTGCAGTCGCAGCAAAGGCAGGCGTGAAGCCGCGTTCCTGAAGGTACGGGAGAAGATGCACGTTCACAGCAACCGTCACCAGCGCGGCGAGTGTCAACGCCGTGCTCAGTGCCCAAAATGTGGGGGTGCGGAGCACTGCGCGAACATTGGAAGCCGGCGTTTCCCGGCCGACAGGACGGTGATCAGGTGGTGCACGAAGCAGCAGCGCATGCGGCAGAGCTGTAGCAACGAACAACAATCCAGCGAGGGCGACCAACGCATCACGCCAGCCGAGGAGGCTGACGAGCCAGGTGTTGAATGGGGTAAAGATGACAGAGGCAAGCCCGCCGACAAGCGTGAGAACCGTGATTGCCAACCGCCGACGGTGCTCGAACCACTTCGCGAGCGTGGCAAAGGCCGGCTCGTAGAGGACAAGTGCCATGGCAAGTCCAAGACCGGCCCAGAGCGCATAGAACGCGGGTAGTGCCTGCATACGCGACCAAGCAAGAACGAGCAGAGTGGCAAGAAGCGAGCCGAGCGTCATCGGCCAACGCGGGCCAGCACGGTCGAGGATGCGACCAACCAGCGGTGCGGAGAGCCCAGAGAGGAGCAGGGCAAGAGAGAATGCACCGGTAAAACTGGCGCGCGACTCCCCGAGTTCGCGCTCCATGGGTAGAAGGAAGACAGGAAATCCGTAGTAGAGCACGCCCCAAGAAACCGTCTCCGTCAGCGCGAGCGTGCCAACAATCACCCAGGCATAGCCGCGGTCACGCTGGTACGGCACCGCTGTCTCCTTGGGCATCATCGCATGGTTGAGAAGCGACAAGTCTGCCAGGGTCGAATCAATACGACGGCGGCGGTACTTTCGTAGGGCACCAGTGTTGGGGAAAAGCTCACCCACGGGTAGGCGACTCGACCGGAGGCAAGACCGCACGACGTCCAGAGTAGATGCACACCTCCGTGGGGCTCGTGTGTCTTTCGCATCCCCCTTGCAAAACCGCACACGACGTGGTTCATCCCTGCGTCATACGAGCAGACGGCCATCCACTCATGACCGAGGCACTGTTGGTTGTCGCTCCATTCTGCCATGGCGTCCAAAGCGAGGGGGAACCATGCTCCTCCACACCCACGGAGGAAGCTCGCTCTTTCCCCAGCCCCCTTTCCCTACGTCTCACGGATCACCTGAAGCAAGGGCTGGGCGTTTGGGGACAATCTGTCGTCCCCACGCATTGATGCTGGTATGACACCTCAACGGCACCCTGAGTACAGACTCATCTCCCGGGTGAGCACGGTCCGCTCAACCACCAGCGACCGCACGCCGAACCAGCGCGACGATACGTTCCTCCTCACTCGGTGTGAGGTCGGTGAGAGCATAGGACGTTGGCCACATGACGCCCGCGTCAAGCTGTGCAGCATCCGTGAAGCCGAGCGTGAGGTACCGCTCGTCGAACCGGTCGGGAGCACGAAAGAAACAGACCACTTTGCCTGCCTTGGCATAGGCAGGCATTCCGTACCAGAGACGCGGGACAAGCTCGGGCGCAGTGGACCGGATCAAAGCATCCAGCCGCTCGCCGATTGTCCGCCAGGGCTCGGGCATCGCGGCGATATTCTCGCGCACCGCTGCCTCGACACTGGCGCGTTCAGGAGGTTGTGAAGAACGCCGGATGTTCCGCTTGCGGGCAGGTGCATGCTGTGGATCATGTGCCTCAGACATTCGTACCCCTCTCACGCTTCCTTCCCTGCACAGAGTGGAACAATCATGATTGACTTAGGAAGCGTACCGCAACAAGGTCCGAGGAGCAGGACCTAGCACACGTCGGCGTGACTGATGCGTGGCACATTGCCGGTCACTCAGTGCAGCATCGTTCTGCACTGCAGGAGCGCTCGCGATCCAGTCGGTCGCCACGGCTCCAGCCGGCGGATGCGGGTCGAGACGAATTCACGCGAGCATCTCACCTACCGCGATGAGGATCGCCGAGGCATCAGAAACGGCACGCTCCGCCTCTGCGCGTGTGTAGGCCTCGGCCGGCGATAACACACCAAGAGCGTCAGGATAACGAGTCGGAACAGACAGTTTGTCAAGTGCCAGTGCCGCCACGCGATGAGACGAGAGAGACCGCCGAAACTCCTCCGGGAGCTCGTCGATCAGGCGAGTCACCGAATGCCCCCAGGGTTCGAGGTCGAGCGCGTACCGCAGCGCCTTCAGTGTCTTCTGCGCTGCTTGCTGAGCAAAGAAGCATGCCTGAGCGAACTTGTTGGCATCGTACAGCGCCTGTGCCGCTTCGAGATCATCCGCTGCTTGCCGGAGCCAGCGTGTCGCCTCCTGTCGTCGCTTCTCCACGCTCATAGAGGACTCTCGCCTCTTGCAGAATGCCGCGGAGGAACGGAAGGTCAGCGCGCTCCTGAAATTCACGGGGAGTATAGACCAACTCATCGACGGGGCGCGGAGCATCAGAGAGGAGTTCGAGCGCACGCCCGATCCGCTCGAGTGGGGCGAGTTCGGTATCCCACACGATGATGAGATCAAGATCCGAACGTCGTCCTGCTGTGCCGCGAGCAAAGGAGCCGAAGAGGAGGATCCGCTCTGGATCGAGCGTCCTGAGGAGTCGATCGACCGCGTGCTTGAGCCAGCGTTCGATCGTCTGGTCAGCACTGACTGTCCGCTGGAGATTCGGCATCGTCGTCATCCTTCTAAGTCGGCACAGATACGAGCGTACTATTTGGCGCGGACCAACCAGTGTTCACAATTTTGCAATGGATAGACACACGAGGCTTGAAACACTCCAGACGGGGAAGCCAGATGAGTCAAGGAGGAGGATCGTGGGGAAAGGCGACAAACCGATCCGCGTGCTGGTGGTTTGCACGCACAATGCCGCGCGCTCACAGATGGCCGAAGCGCTGTTGCGCTGGATGGCGGGCGAGGCGGTTGAGGTGTACTCCGCTGGGACAGAGCCAACCACGGTTCACCCGCTGACGATCCGCGTGCTTGAGGAACTTGGCATTCACACCGGTGGGCTCCGCGCAAAATCAGTTGAGGAGTTCCTGGGACAGACCTTTGACTATGTGATCACCGTTTGCGACCAGGCACGAGAACGTTGCCCCGTCTTTCCGGGTGGTGAGCAGATTCACTGGTCCTTCCCTGATCCAGCGGCGGTTGAGGGGAATGAGGAGGAGAAGGTGGAAGCGTTTCGGCAAGTGCGAGACACCCTCGCTCAACGGCTGCGGTTGTGGGTCAGCGTGACTTTGCGAGATCGACAGCGCGAACGACGAATCCTGCAATGAGTCACCTGTTCAGTAGTGGCACCAAGCCGTATCCGGGAAATCACTACGTATTGCACGGACGTTTCCTCCTGGAACGCAACTCCGAGAGAGGTGGCAGAATTGCCGTCCACTACCCCAATCGTAAAACGTCCGGTCCTTGCCGCATCAAAAGAGGAACACTAACGGCATGGTCTTTTGCACTTTCCGGAAGCAGATTTGCTACCTCTGCAATTTGACTCATAGGAACGCAACACGTATCCTATGGAGCATGAATTCGACCTCTCGTTGGTCCCCGGCTGGGAGGGTGCACGGTGAGACATCGTCTTTGGCTCATGGCAACACTGCTCGTCTTGACGACTGTCCTTGGGTCCTCTTAAGTCACACATGGCAATGAGCAGACCTGGCTTGTCACTATTCCTATCCTGAAGCGCTGGACTGCTCCGCTATCACCCCCAACGACTGACGCCATTCTTATCGTCACGGTCAATGGGCAGAGCGCACAGGTGACATGCCCGTATGATCCACAACAACCCTTTGTTTTGTGCCAGGTTCAGCTGGAGGTGACTTCGGCCTTTCCTCCGACCGTTTATGACCTCGCTGAGATTCCACCACCCGGGTTCGTCGCGGTTGGGGTTGGCTCCAACTTTCCGTTGCAGTGCCTCCCTCTCCCGCAGGGACCTTATGCCGGACTATGCTACCCACAATCCACAGATGGGGGAGGTCCCTTCCATCAACTCTTGAATCGGCAACAGTTACCGGAAGGGCAAGAAGGGCAATCGGTCCTGTGGGTGTACAAGATTTGGTCGGATGATGACCCAACGCTTCCTCCTGCACCACAGCAAACCGATCTGGAGGTGACAATCAACGGCGTCACGAGCAGCGTGACGTGTCCGCCGACCGACGGCCTGTGTGGAGCGATCACCTTTTCGGGCAATGCACAAAATGCATCGGTCACGTTGGCCGAGCCGAATCCGCCACCAGGCTGGATTTTCAGCGGCTCTGGGGATCTTTCGGCGTACTACTGTCCAGCGCACGATTTGCCACTCTCCCGATGCCGTGTCATCGCGGCGATTAACACGCGCCGTGATGTACTCCGAATCCTTGTTCAAAAACGGTGGGTGGGCGACGAGGTCCCTGGACAGCCAGCGAGCGTTACGGTGAGTGTCGGTCAACTGACAACAGAGACACTGAACTGCCCGGGGCAGAGTGCAAACGAGGACTGCGGCGTGGTGATCGTTCAGAATTTTCCAGGGTTCGAGAACGCGCCGGTCAGTGTGACTGAGGGAGCACTACCAGATGGTTGGTATCAAGTGAGCGGCGACGGGACCTGGAACGGTCAGGGAGCCCTTCCGCCGGGCTGGACATGCACCGGCACGGTGTGCCTCGTGACCTTGGAGAACGCACGCACATCTTTACAGATCACAAAACAGTGGTCACCCAGCCCATCTTCTGGTGCCGCAGCGGAGATCCGCGTCACGTTCGTCGGTGGGCCGCAAGGAGACGAGAGCGTTCACATCACCTGCACGCCAGCCGGAGGCTGTACTCCAGCCACACTGACCATCCCACCGTGGGTGACTCTCGGGACAGTCGTGCGAGTCGAGGAAATCGCTTCTAGTCCCAACGGGTATCAACCAGTATCGGGCATCGGTAACTTTGTCTGGGGACAGAGTAGTCAGGGATGGCAGTGTTCTCGTGGAACATGCCAACTGTCAATCATGAACCGACTCATGACGACCGGAACCTCCCCCACTCCAACCCCTGAGCCGCCTCCGCCGTCTGAGCCGACACCGATCCCGGAGCGCACCCCCACTCCGAGTGTCACCACACCCACGGCCGCAACAACGAGCAGTACTCCTCAGCCACCGCGGAATCTCCCAGCGGAGGAGGACAACCCGATCGAACCGGCAACGGGGGAAACATTGACGGCAAGCCCCACTGTCTCGCCTACAGCGCCTGCAACAGAGGTTGAACAGATCTCACAAGTGGAGCAGGTGACCGGGCAGCTCCTGCCACGGACAGGTCGTGGCGTCACGACCTCCGCGGGCATCCTTCTTCTCATCGCGGGCCTTGCGACGACATGCGCTGCGATCCCGCTTGTGCGTCATCAACGTCGCACTCGGTACGGCGACAATGGAGCCGCCAAGCCTTTGTCCAATCGTTGAATCCGCAACAGGAGGAAGCAGCGGATAGTTGACTCTTCCCTCAAGACTCCAGCCTACCCCGAGTGCTTCGCCGCCCTGAGAATCACGGGCACCGCTCTGGTGATGGTCCGACGCTCACACGTGACACGCTCATTCCCGGCGCACATACTCCACGGACAGGAGAACGGGCAATAGTACTACAAGTGCGGTACTACCCTGCAGTATCGTATGGGGTAGGAACATTGGTAGGAGCGAGGGCGAGCGACCGAAGGGATTGGCCAAGACGGTTGGTACACAGACCGAAGCGGGAAGGGGCGGGTTGCGGGGGTATGGTACGCCGAATGTCTCGCTTTTTCCGTTTTCTTCTGATTGGAACACTGGTGGCGATAGCCTGGCTTGTGCCTAGTCAGGTCGGAGCAGTTGGCGCGACGCTGATCGTCAATGGTTCGGGAGACGAAGACCCCACAAACGGACTTTGTGACCTGGAGGAGGCAATCAAAGCAGCGGTACTCAACGCGGACTACGCTGACTGCCAGGGGATTGGGCCGTATGGTGACGACGAGATTCAGATTACCGGAACGGTGAGCCTGTCACATCCCTTGCTTGTGAATGGCGGCGGCGCCTTGACGCTGCGGGGCCCGGCAACGATTGACTGGCAGGGGCCAAATACCGCTCGGCTGCTGACCGTCGACGGCTCGGCAGGTTGGCTGACCGTGCAACTCAAAGAGCTTGAACTGATCGGGAATGACCGACCGGGACTGCACGTCGGCCAGGCCCAACTCATCATCGAAGACTCTGTCCTGCGCGGGTTTGCGACGGGAGCACGCGGGGCGGCGGTACGCGCCCAGCCAGCTGCTGATGTCGAAATCCGGCGGAGCATCCTGCGGGAGAACCGCTCCGGCGTCGGCGGTGCCATTTCGCTCTTTCCCGTGGACCCGTTCCCCGCGGGACGCTTGCTTATTGAGGACTCTTGGCTGGCTGACAACTTGGGAGCATTCTCGGGAGGTGGAGTACGGAGTCTCCGGGGATCGGTCTCAATTGTGCGCAGCACGTTCTCTGGTAACCAAAGTGCGCGTGGTGGCGCCATCGATGTGGACGGTGGACAACTGAGCATGGTCAACAGCACTCTCAGCGGGAATCGTGCACCAGTAGGTAGTGCTCTTCGGTTTGGTCAGGCAAGCACGGGACAGCTTTCCTTCGTGACCCTGGCAGATCAACAGTCAGGCACAGCCCTTCTGGTCACCGAAGGATCGGTAGTGCAAATCCACAACGTCGTACTTGCCGACCCCGACGTCGACGAATGCACACTTGCCGGTGGAACCGCGACCCCCTCTGGGGCAACCATCGCAGACGATAGTACCTGCGGCCAACTGCTCGTCGAGCCCAGTCTGCGATCCAGTCTGGGACCATTGGCAGCCAACGGTGGGTCGACACCGACGCACGCTCTCCTGAACGGCTCACCAGCGATCGACGCCGTTCTGCTCGGAGCATGTACCGATACCGACGGGAATCCGATCACCACCGATCAACGGGGATCAGTACGCCCCTCACCACCCGGTGGTCAATGTGACAGTGGCGCCTTCGAACTCTACCAAGAACTTCCAACACCAACGCCAACGCCGTCACCCACCCC
>DAOTWO010000146.1:0-4158 GCA_034435855.1 Thermomicrobium sp.
CCGACATGCTCGTCTCGTCTCTTCCGGTTCTGCTTATACCGGAGCAGCAAATAACGGCGTGGTATCATGGCGCACCGGTGCGGTCTTCTGAGGCCGCGCTCCCAGAGACCCTCGCACGGGCATATGCGCCCGACGGCACGTGGGTCGGAATCGCTCGGTACGACGCGAATCAGACATGCTGGCGTCCCGTACTCGTTCATCGCGACCGACGCTGATCGAGGAGACGAATCGCGCGATGCGCATCGTGACTGATTGGGACGACCTCCCGGCTGAACCACACGTTGTGACAATTGGAAATTTCGATGGGGTTCACCGTGGACACCGTCATCTCCTTGAGATGGTTCGCAACCATGCCATCCATCATGGTGTCGCGAGTCTGGTCATCACCTTCGACCCGTTGCCAGCCGAGGTGCTTGCTCCCGATCACGCCCCGCTGCGACTGACGCTTACTGAACAACGTTTACGACTCCTTCTGGCCTGCGGGATCGATCGGATCCTGCTAATTCGATTCGATCGCCAGTTCGCTTCTCTCACGCCTCGAGAGTTTATCGACTTACTTGTCGCAGCGACCCATCCCACCGAAATCATTGTTGGTGACGACTTCCACTTCGGCCGTGGCCGGATGGGAAATCCGAGCGTCCTCCGCGAACTCGCTTCCGAGTTCGGCTTCTCCGTGTCCGTCGTGACCAGAGTTGAAGACGGGTCGACCCCAATCTCTTCCACGCGAATCCGTCAAGCGATCACCGAAGGTAATGTAAGGCTGGCCGCAGAACTTCTGGGGCGACCACATGCCCTCGTTGGCGAGATCGTTGCTGGTTCTGGCCGGGGGTCGCAGCTTGGGTTCCCAACAGCGAATCTCGCAGTGTTTGATCGTCTCCTCCCGCCAGCTCACGGCATCTACGCCGCTGTGGCCTGGACACGTCAGACCTGGTATCCAGCACTGGCGTATATTGGAGATCGCCCGACCTTTCCTGGCGCGGGCTACGCCGTAGAAACGTACTTGCTTGCGGAGTCAGTCCCGAATCTCCGCGGTGAAACAATGACGATCTACTTTATTGATCGGTTGCGCCCGGATCGTGCCTTCACCAATGTCCAGGAACTGATCGATCAAATGCAACAGGATGAGCAGCAAGCTCGCCAGCGACTAGAATCGGTCATGTCGAGCTGGCCCCCGCCACTCGTCGCTGCTCTCCACGCACCCTTGGAAGGAGTTCACTTGACCCATGGTTCACCGGAGCGAGCGTGAGGTTCTGGTCGACCGTCTCCTCACACGTGGTACTGTCGATGTCGTCGTTCGCGAACGGCTCCGTGCCCGTCTGCTCGGTGATCGGCCGCTCCGCGTAAAGTTGGGCGTCGATCCCACACGCCCCGACATCCATCTCGGTCATTATGTCTGTTTCCGTAAGCTCCGAGAATTCCAGGCACTCGGCCACCAGGTCGTGGTCATTATTGGTGACTGGACTGCTCGCATTGGGGATCCTTCCGGCCGCTCGGCTCAGCGCCCGATGCTGACAGCGGAAGAGGTTGCTGCCAACGCACAGACGTATCTTGACCAATTCTTCAAGGTCGTCGACGTGAGCCGAGCCGAGATCGTTTGGCAAAGTACCTGGTTTGGCACATTCACGCTGGAGGACGTCATCCGATTGGCAAGCAAATACACGGTAGCCAAGCTTCTTACCCGAGAGGACTTCGCGCGACGCTATGAGCAGGGATCGCCAATCAGCATCACCGAGCTCTTATACCCGCTCCTGCAGGCCTACGACTCTGTTGCGATCCAAGCCGACGTCGAGATCGGTGGAACCGACCAGTTATTCAACCTCCTGGTCGGGCGTGACATTATGCGCGAATACGGGCTTGAGCCGCAGGATGTGCTCACGGTTCCGCTGCTCGTCGGCACCGACGGTACCCTCAAGATGAGTAAGAGTTATGGAAATTATATCGCGGTCAATGAACCTCCCGAGGAGATGTTCGGCAAAATCATGTCAATTCCCGATCACGTGCTCGGCGACTACCTCCGTCTCCTCACCGATCTCCCGGATGAGGAAATCAACGACATGCTCGCACGGATGGCTGCCGGCACGCTGAATCCGCGTGACGTCAAAGAACGCCTCGCGACAATCATTGTCAGCGATCTGCACTCACCCGAAGCCGCTGCTCGTGCGCGCGACTATTTCCATCGAGTACACCGACTCCGCGAACTTCCCGAGGAACTCCCAGAGATTGCGGTCCCAACGACAGCTCGCGTCATCGACTACATCGTGCGCACTGGCTTCGCGCGAACGAACAACGAAGCACGCCGCCTCGTCCTCCAAGGCGGCGTGCGTCTGGATGGACAACGGGTCGACGATCCCGAAGCGGTGCTCGAACTGCGTGAACCGATCGTACTCCAGGTGGGCAAGCGACGTTTTGCCCGCCTTGTACCCATGTTGCCGAAAGGTTGAACAACCCTGCGACTCAGAACACGATGATGCTCCGGGCGACGCTTCCAGCAAGCATCGCTTCGAATCCCTGATTGATCTCCTCAAGACGCAGGCGGCGTGAGATCAATTCATCCAGCTTGAGTCGCCCGAGCCGATACAGCTCTAATAGCCGCGGGATATCGCGCGGCAGGTTCGCTGTACCGTAAACGGTACCTTTAATCGTCTTTTCGGAGCGCAGCAGATCGAGCGGATCAAGAGGAATCGTCGTCCCCATAGGGGTCAGCCCGACAACGACCATCGTTCCGCCTTTGCGCGTCGCGGCATATGCTTGCTGAATCGTCTCTGCTCGACCAATGACCTCAAAAGCGTAATCCGCGCCGCGTCCCTCGGTCAGCGACCGCACAGCTTCGAGGAGATCTTGTTCCTTCGGATTCACCGTATGTGTCGCCCCGAGTTGGCGAGCCCATTCTAATTTCTGTGGCACGATATCGGCGGCGATGATTGGTCCAGCACCGACGAGTGCGGCCCCTTGGACGACGTTGAGCCCAACTCCTCCACAGCCGATGACCAGGACACTTTCTCCGGGCCGCACTCCAGCTGCAAACAGCACCGCCCCGACCCCAGTGGTTACACCACACCCTACCAACGCGGCCCGATCAAGCGGAACATCGGCCGGCAACTTCAGGAGACCTTGCTCCGGTACGACCGTATACTCGGCGAAGCACGATACCCCGAGAATGTGATGAACATCCTGCCCATCGCGATGGAACCGTGTTGTCCCATCGAACATACGACCAGTTCGCCGGATCGGATTACTGAAGTCGCAGAGGGCCGGACGACCGTTGAGACAGTAGAAACACTGCCCGCAGAAAGCGCGGAACACAAAGAGAACCGGATCACCGGGTCGGAACCGCGTCACTCCTGGCCCAACTGCTTCGACGACGCCAGCTCCCTCATGCCCAGGCACCGCTGGAAGAACGGCTTCCAGATCACCCTGAATGTAGTGCAGGTCACTGTGGCAGACTCCCGCCGCGACCACGCGAACCAAGACTTCGCCTTCTCTGGGTGGATCAATGTCCACCTCCCAGATCTCCAAAGGTTTCTTAACTTCAGTCAGCACAGCAGCACGAGCGCGCATCACGGTACTCCCTCCGTGTATGATCCTGGTCTCGCAGTATCCCCCTCACAGTGTTGAGGAGTCAACAATGTCACGTGAAGCAGTACCGATCATGGCGCAAACCGTGGTGAAGCCAAGATGGCGCCGCACGCTCGGCTCAGTCGGACGCGCCTGGACTCCGTGACGCGGGATTCAAAGCCTCGTTTCGCACTCGATGCACTACGGTTTACCAGGCTAAACAGCACATCGCTGATGCCAACTGGGCACCACGGCCCTTCGGGGGTTAATTTCCTTCAGACGACCCGCTGCGCGCCCCGGTGCCTTCCAAAAGACAAATGCGGTTCGCCAAAAACAACACCGACAGATTCCAAAGTGCAGTAACTTGGAGCTCTTGGCGTCTTTGTCCGGCGATCGAAAAGTCTCTTGATTCGGACGCGGTTGAACGAATCACAGACGCGGTCACCGTCAACTCCCTACGATTCCCGCGCAAAAACAAGCTCCCTGACCACCGTGGAGAAGTCAGGGAGCAACCGAAGAGTCGGAGTCCTGGGGAAGATCCACACTGCAATAAAAAAGAGCGGGAGACGGGACTCGAACCCGCGACAACCGGCTTGGAAGGCC
>DAOTWO010000147.1:0-5206 GCA_034435855.1 Thermomicrobium sp.
GGACGCGCCACTGAGGGTCGAACGAGAACGCCCCTATCGCAGGAGGCGAGTGAGTGAGCAGCGAACGGATCGAGGCACTCCGCCAACGGGCACTCGAGGAACTCCACGCCGCAACAACGCAGGATGCCCTGACAGAGTGGCATGCTCGATATCTCGGGCGTCGCGGTGAAGTAACGGCTCTGCTTCGCCAGTTGGGTTCACTCCCGCCGGAGGAGCGGCCCGCCTTTGGACGCGCCGCAAACGCTCTGAAGGAGGAGCTCCAGCGAGCCTACGAACAGCGAGAGCGAGAAATCCGCGAACTCGAACTCGCTGCGCGGATCGCATCCGAGGCAGTCGATGTGACACTTCCCGGACGTGCGCCGCATATCGGTACACTCCATCCTGTGACACAGATGATCCGGGAAGTCACCGACATCTTCGCGCATCTCGGATTCCAAGTCGTCGAGGGGCCAGAGGTCGAGTACGGATATTACGCGTTCGACGCTCTCAACATTCCACCGGAGCATCCTGCCCGAGACGTCTGGGATACGATCTTCATCGAATCTGACCAAAAGGAGATCGTTCTGCGACCACATACGTCGCCAATGCAGATTCGGGTCATGGAACGACGCCAGCCGCCCATCCGGGTGGTCGTTCCTGGACGCTGTTACCGATACGAAGCGGTTGACGCGACGCATGAATGGCATTTCCATCAAATCGAGGGGCTCGCAGTTGACGAGCACATCACGATGGCGGATCTCAAAGGCACCCTTGCCGAGTTCGCGCGTCAGCTTTTTGGGCGCGAACGTCGCGTTCGCTTCCGCTGTGATTTCTTCCCCTTCGTCGAGCCTGGGGTCGATTTCGCCATCGACTGCATGTTCTGTCGCGGGGAAGGTTGTCGTGTCTGCGGAAACAGCGGCTGGATTGAGATCCTAGGCGCCGGAATGGTGCATCCGCAGGTCTTGCGCAACGTGGGGTATGACCCTGAGCACTACTCTGGTTGGGCCTTTGGTATGGGCGTGGAGCGACTCGTCATGCTCAAGTACGGCGTCCCAGACATTCGCTATTTCTATCAAGGCGACCTGCGTTTCCTCCAGCAGTTCGATCGGATACCGGTCTGAGCAACGACCAACACGGAAGGTGGGCGAACACCGATGAAAGTGCCGATGCGGTGGCTGCGCGAACTCGTCGCGACCGATCTCTCGGCCGACGAACTCGCGGAGCGACTGACGCTGGCCGGACTCGAGGTCGAATCGATCGAGCGTATCGGAGCACACTGGGACAACATCTATGTCGGCATGGTAGAGCGTATCGAGCCCCATCCCAATGCCGATCGGCTGGTTTTGGCCACGGTTCATGCCGGAGCACACCGTCTGACCGTTGTCACTGGCGCACCGAACATTGCGGTGGGGCAGAAGGTGGCATTGGCACTCGCCGGAGCCACACTTTATGATGGCCACAGCGCCGAACCGAAATTGACTACCCTCAAGCCGGCGACCATCCGTGGCGTGCGGTCGGAAGGCATGGTGTGCTCTGAGAAGGAACTTGGCCTGTCCGAAGAGCACGAGGGGATCATGGTTCTCGATCCCGATGCTCCCGTCGGCATGCCGCTTCGTGAATATCTGGGCGACGAGGTCCTCGAGCTCGCAATCACGCCCAACCGTGTCGACGCGTTCTCGATCGTGGGCGTGGCACGCGAGGTAGCTGCCCTGACCGGAGCCCCCTTCCAACTCCCGGCACTTGCCACACTCGAGGCTCCAGTTGATCCGATCCTCGCAACGATCGAGGCGACCGACCTCTGCGCCCGCTTCGTTGGTGTAGCACTCGAGGGTATCCGCGTCGAGCCCTCGCCGTGGTGGATCCGTCGGCGACTCCAGCTTGTCGGTATCCGACCGATAAACAACGTCGTTGATGTGACAAATTATGTGATGGTGGAATGGGGACAACCACAGCATGCCTTCGATCGCGCACGCTTGCGCGAAGCGCGTATCGTCGTGCGGCGTGCCCGCTCAGGAGAGGAGATCGAAACGCTCGATCACATCCGACGGGTACTCACGCCTGACACACTTGTCATTGCCGACGCCGAACGACCAGTCGGCATTGCCGGTGTCATGGGGGGACTCGACAGCGAAATCACCGAAGAGACGACAAGTGTTCTTCTGGAAACTGCGAACTTTCACATGTTGAGCATCCGGCGGACCGCTCGCGCGCAGCGCCTCCGCACCGAGGCATCTGCACGCTTTGAGCGTGGACTCGATCCCAACCTCTGCTGGCCAGCAGCCCAACGCGCTGTGCGTCTGCTCACCGAGTTGATTCCCACTTGCCGCGTGGTTGCTTTCGTCGATCACTATCCGTCTCCCCGGTTGCCACGCCGTATCGAGCTGCCGCGCAATGAAATCCCACGTTTGCTCGGCGTCGACTATCCGGATCACGAGGTGCTTCAGGTCTTCCAACGACTCGGCTTCGTGACCGAGACGCACCCGCGGGACGACCGATCGATCTGGATCGTCGAGGTACCGACCTATCGCAGCGACGTGACCATCCCTGCGGATCTTGTCGAGGAAGTCGCCCGGGTCATCGGGTATGACTCGTTGCCCGAACGTCTCCCGGTTGGACAGACCGTTCCGGTCGAGATCGATCCAGAACTGCGCCTCATTAGGCAGATTCAAAACGGCCTCGTTGCCGCTGGGCTTCACGAGATCATCACCTATCCGATGGTTGATGACGAGACACTTCTGGCACTCTCTCCAGGTGGGGACTCGGTGCCAGAACGGCTCGGTTTCTACCAGCGACCGAGCCAGGAGTTCGTGCGGGCGCGCAACCCCATCCGCCCGGAGTGGTCGATCATGCGCCCATCCCTTATCCCGACCTTACTCCGAAACGCGGCGGAGCAACTCAAGTTCAACGATGCTGTGGCCGTCTTCGAAACTGGCAAGGTGTACCTGCCGCGCGGACGCGACGAGTTACCTGACGAGCGCCGCGCCGTCGGTTGCCTTCTCGCTGGCCTGCATGCACCGCGCGATCTGTACCACGAGGAGCGCCCTGTTGACTTCTTCGACCTCAAGGGCATCCTGGAGACACTTTTGCCACGCCTCGGTGCGCAGGATCTCGTCTTTCGCCCGATTGTCCATCCGACGCTTCAACCGGGCCGGAGCGCAGAACTGGTGTACCGCGGCATGCCCGTCGGTATTCTCGGGGAAGTGCTCGTCACCATCGCCGAGCGGTTCGGTATCGCTCAGCACCACAGAGTGGTCGTCGCCGAGTTCGATCTTCCCTCGTTGATCGAACTCGGTCTGGAGCCTGTCACTATCCGTCCAATTTCTCGCTATCAGCCGATTGAACAGGATTTCGCGATCGTCGTGGACGAGGCGACTCCAGCGGCTGACGTTGCTGCCGCCATCCGGGCTGGGGCGGGGCCACTCGCGGCGGCAATCCGACTCTTTGATGTCTACCGCGGTCCGGCCATACCGCCCGGCAAGAAGAGTCTGGCCTTCCGTGTGATCCTCTCGGCACCTGACCGAGCACTCAGCGACGCGGAACTGCAGCGGGTGCGCGAACGGATCGAGCAGCAAGTCCGTCGACGGGTCAAGGGAGAGTTCCGCCGGTGACATCGAACTCAACGCCTGAGAGTCTTCCTCCCCTCGAACGCCTGCGCGGTATGCAGGATGTGGGGCCAGCACTTTTCCGACGACGCCAGGCTGTTCTCCGGCGTATCCTTCATATCCTCGAACGCCACGGGTACGAGGTGATTGAGACCCCGATCCTCGAACCGACCGAGCTTTTTCTCCGCAAGGCCGGCCCAGAACGTATCGCCCAACTCTATGCTTTTCCCTTTCGGAATCGCGATATCGCGTTGCGGCCAGAACACACGGCGTCGGTCTTGCGCTATTACGTCGATGCCCGGCAGAATGATCCACTCCCGCTCCGTTTCGCTTATGCCGGGCCGGTATTCCGGTACGAGCGTCCCCAAGCGGGTCGCACGCGCCAGTTCACTGAGGTGGGATGCGAACTCCTCGGGGCACCCGGTGCAAGCGGTGACGCTGAAGTGATCCATCTCGCAGTCGAGATTCTCCAGTCGCTCGGGATTGCCCCGCGGATCGTGCTCGGGCATGTCGGAATTGTTCTCGACTTTCTCCAGCGCTTACCGCTCCGTCAACGTGCGCGGGACTGGCTTCTCTGGACAATGGAACGGCTGCGCAAAGGACAAGACGTCAATCTCGAGGCGGAACTCCCTGCGCTCACCGGCAGTGCCCACGTCGCCCAGCTGACCAGGGAATTACGGGAGAAGCTACACCCCTTGCAGCCCGAGGAACTCGAGCGACTCGTCCTTACACTCCTCCAAGAAGTTGGCATTCAAACGTCGAATAGCTCCCGCGCACCAGACGAGATCGTCCGTGGTGTCCTGGCGAAACTCGAGCGGAGCGCGGATCAACAGGCACTTCGTCATGCTTTCGCCTTCGTCCGAGAACTTGCTTCCACATCCGGCCCACCTGATGATGTCCTTCCCGAGCTCCATCGGGTCATCGCACGCTACGAGCTCGATGCAACCCCACTGCGTCAGATCGATGATTTGCTCGAACTTCTTGCCGCGTACGGCGTCGCCTCACAGCAGATCGTTCTCAGCCCAGGTATGGCACGTGGTCTCCACTACTACACCGGCATCCTCTTTGAGGTCTACCCTGAGAACGATCTCGGCCGTCAACTCTGCGGCGGCGGACGATACGACGATCTCGCTCAACTCCTAGGCGCACGGGCTCCCTTACCCGCGTGTGGTTTCTCTGGTGGGCTGGAACGTATCGCTGATCTGGCGTCCCTTCCGGACGTCCCGGCAGCACCGCGCCTGCTCGTGGCAGCAGCCCAGCCAGAGGCACTCGCACGAGCCGAACAGGTCGCGGAAGCACTTCGTGCCCAAGGAGCAGTTGTTGAACTCGACGTGCGGCAGCGTTCGGTCTCCGCGAATCGCCGCTACGCTCGGCGACGTGGATTCATCCAGTTGCTCGTCGTTGACGTTTCCGGCTCCGTCCAGCATTGGGACCTTCGCTCGAATGAGGAACGAGAGACCGATGAGTGAACCGTTGCGGCTCGCTATCGCTTCAAAAGGTGCTTATGAGGAAGCGACCCTCCGCTTCTTGGAAGGTGCCGGGCTCAGTGTCTGGCGCCCCAATCCCCGGCAGTACGTCGGCCGACTGTCGGGTATTGATGGGATCGAGGTGCTGTTCCAGCGCAC
>DAOTWO010000148.1:0-1530 GCA_034435855.1 Thermomicrobium sp.
GTCCACCCATTCATGGTCGGCGGGAACATCGAGCGAGGGGTGGACGAAACGTGCCGCACCCTCGGTATCGGGTTGATCGATGTGCTCGGCATCGCTGTCCAGCCTTCGAGCATGTCCGTCGACTAATCCCGCCCCAGCAACTCGCGGGCCCGCCCAAAGACCGCGTCGAACATCGCTTCGCTGAGCAAGCCCGTTTGGGTGTTCCGCCGACTCGGGTGGTAGCTGGCGAGGAGCCAGAGACCACCTGCGCGCCACGGAAGTTCCCGCCACCGGTAGAGGGCACCATGGTGAAAGCGCGGGCGCCTGACGGCTGTCCCTTCCACGCTCTCTGGCCTCCCCGCACCGAGTTCGGCGAGTGCCGCGAGCGCTGAGTCGAACGCGATCTGGCCCAGGCACACGACCACGCGCGCCCGCTCCAGCAGCTGAAGCTCCCGCACCAGATACGGTCGGCAGTTGGCGAGCTCCTCGCGAGTCGGCCGATTGTCAGGTGGAGCACACCGGCAGGAAGCGGTCACATACGCATCGCGGAGCTCCAGTCCATCATCACGCGAGCGACTTATCGGTTGGTTCGCGAAGCCGGCACGGTAGAGTGCGCGGTACAGCCAATCTCCTGAAGCATCGCCAGTAAACATGCGCCCTGTTCGGTTCCCGCCGTGCGCCGCTGGTGCCAGCCCCACAATGACCAACCGTGCCGCCGGATCTCCAAACCCCGGTACCGGCTTCCCCCAGTACGCTTCGTCCTGATAGGCCCGGCGCTTCCTCTCCGCAACCGCCTGCCGGTACTCGACCAAGCGAGGACACCGCACGCAAGCCACAATCTCCGCAGCAAGTGCAGGAAACGCCTCCTTCTCCACCGCCTCCTCCATCGCTGATCGGTCGGCAGTCCGCCGTTCCCACCCACACCGTATTGTCACCCCGTTGGTAGCGTACTGCGAGGAGCTCGCATCCTTCCGTGGCACGTTCATGCCAAGGGGGCGGCACACCCGCACGTCCCGCTCCGCGTTCGGCCAAGACAACCTCTTTCACCGAGCACGCAACACTACCATACAGCTTTCCCCGCCCCCGCTAGACACACCGTGCCCTCGGATCTGTCTGAGGCGCTCGCGCTCACATCAGATCCCCGGCCGTCCGTTTGGGCTCGAGCGCGCCAAGAGCACGCTTAGGTCAGGCTGCGCCTCTGTGAGCGTGGAAGATGATGGAGAACGTGAGCCGTTTTCATTTCGCGAAGTCAGGCTGAATCTCTGTGAGCGTGGAAGGCACGCGCACGATCGCCTAAGACACTCCGGTTCCTCGTCTCTCCCTGTGGATGTGGCCGATTGCCCATCACCACGACGGGCGCGGTACACCACACCCCTCCACTCCAGCCGCGGCCATCTCCTTCATTCGCGCTGCTACCTGACGCTTCCGCTCAGGGTCACGCTGCTTCTCCGGCTCATGAGCGTGCTCCTGCTGCCGCACTGTCTGCAGCAACACCGTTTAGGAACTCAAGACAAAGACCAGAGAAACCAGTCCAACACACGTCCCCAGCAG
>DAOTWO010000149.1:0-3788 GCA_034435855.1 Thermomicrobium sp.
CAGCCATAGCCCTCGCACACGAGCAATGATGGGGATAACGACAAGTCACCGTAGGAGGTTGTCGCATGAAGGTGTGGAAGAAGCATGTTGAAGAGGATGAATACCGAGAGGAGGTGGCGGGGAGAGCGGAGACTGATGAGGCAACTGATGCAGTGCCAGACAATGAGCACGGCAGTGATGCCGTTGGCGAGAATAGCGTGTTGCAGGCCGAGCTGCCGTATACCACAGGCATATGGGACAACCGTATCATGTATCAATGCACCAGATGCCCATATAGCACGCTCGATCTTGAGACAATGGAGCGGCATCTTCTGATGCATCGAGCGGAGGACGAACTACGCGTATAGAAGCACAAAGAGAGGGGGTAGATAATCGATGGCTCGAACAACTCTGAATCCGATTACTCTTCCTGGACCGTGGTCCACACAGCCGGCTGCAATCACCTGGACAGCTGCAAACACCACGCAAGGCAACCAATTCCGCGCGACAGGAGACGAGATGCTGCTGGTGCGCAATACTGGAGCAACGGCAGCGTCCGTTACCGTTGTGTCAACACCAGATGCGCCATTTGGGCGCACAGGCAACATGGTGATGAACATTCCTGCGGGCGGGATGGTTGTCACACAAATCTTCCCATTGCTCGGGTGGCAACAGCCAAATGGCTATATTTACATTGATACGACGAGTGCTAATGTGGAATTTGCAGTGATCCGAGTACGCCGCTAGCACGATGAAATCGTGATGCATAGCATAGAAAGGAGGACCGAACAATGCCGACATTCTATCCTGGTTGGAAGACCATTCTGAAGGTAGGCGATGGCCAGAACCCAGAAAACTTCACCACCGTGGCCGTGGTCACGGATATTTCCGGGCCGACAATTCAAGTGAACACGGCTGATGTGACAAATCGCGATTCACAGGGCTATACCGATGTGGTCGCGGTAACGAAGTCGCTTGGTGAGCTGACATTCGACATCATCTACGACCCTGCCGAGCCAACACATCAGGTGTTGCGACAGTTGGTGGAGACTGGCAATCGGCGCAATTTCAAGCTAGTGCTCGCTGATCAGACAACGGCTTGGCAATTCGCCGGCTACGTTACGGGGTTTGAGGTAAGCTCGGCGCTCGATGATGCAATGCGGGCATCCATCACAATCACGCTCACTGGTGCGCCGAACTTTAACGTGACACCGTAATGCTGCTGAGCTATGATGAGGGAAGGCAGGGTGCATCGTGTCACTCTGCCTTCCCGACATTCATGCTCACATAAAGGGGGTCGAACGCCATGGCGATGGATGGCTTCCTGACAAAGGAACAGATTCTTGCCGTTAATGACCTTCCGGAAGAGGTTGTAGATGTTCCGGAATGGGGAGGCAAAGTTCTTATTCGCGGTCTGACTGGCGCGGAGCGTGATGCGTTTGAAGAGTCCATCACGGTGACGCGTGGGAGGAATCGCGAAATTAACTTCCGCAACTTCCGAGCAAAGCTCGTGGCGCGTTCCATCGTCGATCCAGTAACGAAGGAACGCTTGTTCTCCGACGACGAAATCACGCTTCTCGGCAAAAAGTCAGCTCGGGCTCTGCAGCGAGTGTTTGAGGCTGCCCTGCGACTCAACGGCTTCACCGAGGAGGCCGTTGACGAGCTGACCAAAAGCACTGAAGAAGAGGCCTGAACGATTCTTCTGGTTTAAGCTCGCGCTTGCGCTCGGCATGCCGGTTGCCGAAGCGCAGCGTCGTATTTCGGCAAGAGAATTTGCCGAATGGATGGCGTTTGATCAGCTCTATCCTATCGGACGCGAACGCGATGATTGGCGAGCCGCAGCATTGCTGACGATGCTCGCCAATATTCATCGTGGCAAAGGCAAGCCGCCTTTCAAGCTCAAGCAATTCTGGCCGCAGTGGGATCGCACTGAGCCTGATCCGGAGGAGCTTGAGCAGAAAGCAAAGGCTGCTTTCGCCTCGCTTGGCGCAGCGCTTGGAGCTGAAGAACAACCAGATGATCATGGCCGGGTGACTCATCCAGTTGTAACCACAACGCCAGAGGAGACACAACATGGCGGGGGCGGCAACGCTCGCATCAATCCGCGTCGTGTTTGAGGGCGATGCCAGCAATATTGTTGCTGCGGCCCAGAAGGTGGCACAGGCCGTTAAGGGCATTGAGGAATCGCTTGGCCGTACCCAAAAAGCGGCCGAGAAATTCCAGGAATCGCTCAAGGACACGCCGCAAAAACTGATTCAGCTCCAGGAAAACATGCGTGGCGTTGCAAAGGCTGCAAGCGAGGCGAATGCGGTTTTTAAGCAGAGCGCGGCAGGCATTAAAGAAGTCAGTGACGTTGCTGAAAAATCTGCCAATAAGACGGCCCAAGCGGCAGAACGCTTGCGCACCTCACTCAGCGCACTTCGCAGCGTTGCGCAAGCATCAAAAGGAGCGCTTGATCCGGTCGATGCAACGCTTGGGCGGATTGCCCAAAGCTTTATCAGCATTGGCGCCGCTGCGACACAATTTGTGCGCACCGTCGGTGACGTTTTCCGTACGATCCGTGGCGCCACGACAACGGTTGCTGCACCGCAAGTTGATAGCCGCGGCATGCACGAAGTGGCATCCGCGGCAACAAGGGTGTCGCAAAGTACTGCCGTAGTTGCGAAAGAATCTGGGAAAGCTTCATCGGCGATGACGTCGCTGTCGCGCTCAAGTGCGTCTGCGGCTCAGAGTTTGCAGAGGACGGACGGGATCCTTTCCGGCCTGCAGACGCGCATGCGTGCAGTGATCGAAATGGTGTTTGAGTTCGGGATAGCGCTCGCCGCATTCCGTGCATTCGAGCGGTTGTTCAGCGGATTTGGTAATGCGGTGATCAATGTCAATGCGCAGCTTGAGCGCTCGCAAGTTGCATGGACCGCATTTACTGGCAGTGCCGAGGACGCAAAGGCGGTTATTTTTGCCATTCAAGCCCTCGCCGCCAAGTCCCCATTCAGATTTGAAGAACTCCTTGAGGGTGCGCAGAGGCTGCGCAATGCGGGCATTCCGTTGGCCAATCTGGTGCCTTTGTTGTGGGACGTTACCACAGCAGTCGCGGCCATTGGCGGAAGTTCCACACACATCGACCGTGTCACCTACGCGCTCATGCAGATGCTGAACGCCGGGAGAGTGTCAACGAATGAAATGCGCCAGCTAACAGAAGCCGGTATCCCGGCGTGGCAAATCTTGGCAGACACACTGAACGTTGATGTTGCAACCGCAATGGAGATGGTCGAGAAGCGCCAAGTCGATTCAATGACCTTCGTCATGGGCTTCTCGGAATGGGTCCGCAACAATTATCAGAACCTTGCCGAAAATCTTTCCAGGACCTTCTCTGGCGCGATGACAACAATTGCCGATAGCGCAAATATCGCAATCGCGCGCGGCTTCCAGCCAATCTTCGAGGCCATGCGCAATGTGGTCGTGGCGATTGCAGAATTTGCACAGTCAGACCGGCTGATCATTGACTGGGCTGCAAGCGTCAATGGCGCGATGCAGCTCGTTGTACAAGCGGCGCAATGGCTAGCAGGCGCATTCGCCCGTGCACTTTCTCAAGTTGTCGCTTTGGCTGAAGCGGTTGGCCGCGAAGTTTATGAGGCGCTGCAATGGTTGAACCCCTTTGCGAGGCACTCGCCATCTCTCGTTGAGCAAGTGGAGGAGGGTATCCAGGAGATTATTCGTACCTACGGCACAGCCGATAACATCCGCAAGGCGCTTATTGGCGTGCGGGCGCAGATTCGTGCTTTGGAGTCGCAACAGCGCTTGCTGAATGC
>DAOTWO010000150.1:0-3203 GCA_034435855.1 Thermomicrobium sp.
CGTCTGGAGGAAGAGCTGGACGAGATCGCCTCTGGAGAGCGGGAGTGGGTGCCGGTTGTGCGGCAGTTTTACGAGCCGTTCCATCGTCAGGTGGAAGAGGCGGAGCGCACGATGGAACGGGTGCGCGTTGCCGATGAACCGACTGACGAAACATGTGAACTGTGTGGACGGCCGATGGTGATTAAGGAGAGCCGGTTCGGCCGCTTCCTCTCCTGCTCCGGCTTTCCGGAGTGCAAGAACAAGCGGCCACTACTTGAGAAGGTCGGGGTACAGTGTCCGCAGTGCGGTGAGGGAGAGATCGTCGTTCGTCGCAGTAAGAAGGGCCGCACGTTTTACGGCTGTAGTCGTTACCCGGACTGTGACTTTATCAGTTGGGAACGCCCCACTGGTGAGCGGTGTCCGCAGTGCGGTGGCGTGCTGGTGGTGACCGTGCGGCGTGGGCAGGAGACGATCCGCTGCAACTCGTGTAGCTACCAACCAGCCGAAGAAGCGGCACCGGTTGAGGCCTGAGTGGGGGTATACTTGAAGGGTTGACGGCCACCCCGGCCGCAGGAGGCACGGAGCGTGCGCGAGGGCGGAGTCCGGCACGGGACGACCATCCTGGGTGTCCTCCGGGATGGACAGGTTGCCGTTGCCGGAGATGGCCAAGTGACGGCAGGTGATGTGGTGCTCAAGCACCACGCGCGGAAGATCCGTGCCCTCGCCGGTGGGCAAGTGCTCGCGGGATTCGCGGGCGCTGTCGCTGATGCGTTGACGCTGTTCGAGAAGTTCGAGCAGCACCTCCGTGCTTGTGATGGGGATCTCCGCCGTGCCGCAGTGGAGCTGGCAAAAGAATGGCGGACAGACCGCTACCTGCGGCGGCTGGAGGCCCAGCTGCTCGTGGCTGATCCTCGCCAGCTCCTGATGATCTCGGGTGACGGCGATGTGATCGAACCGGACGACGGAATCGCGGCGATTGGGACAGGTGGGCCCTACGCTGCGGCCGCAGCCCGTGCCTTGTTGCGACACACGCGGATGAGCGCGGCGGAGATTGCGCGTGCTGCGATGGAGGTGGCCGCCGACCTCTGTGTCTATACCAATCACGCGGTGACTCTTCTCACCGCGCCACCAGAGCGTGAGGCTGATGAACACGTTGACGACACCGAACGTTCGCCCTGAACGGGGCACCATTCCGCTGACTCCGGCCGAAATCGTCGCCGAGCTGGATCGGTACATTGTCGGCCAAGAGGGGGCAAAGCGCGCGGTCGCGATCGCGATTCGCAACCGCTGGCGCTGGCAGCAGCTGCCAGAGGAACTCCGGCGCGACATTGTGCCGAAGAACATTCTGATGATTGGCCCGACTGGCGTCGGCAAGACCGAGATCGCCCGGCGAGTCGCCAAGCTGGTCGATGCACCGTTCGTCAAGGTGGAGGCGACGAAATTCACCGAGGTTGGCTACGTCGGGCGTGACGTGGAGTCGATCATCCGCGAACTCGTCGAAGTGAGCATCAGCATGCTCCATGGCGAGCGCCTGGAAGCGGTTCGAGAGGAAGCTTCCCGGGCTGCACTGCAGCGGCTCGTCGATCTGCTCGTCGAACAGCGCGAACGGCGGCGCGCGAAGCGGAATGGGCAAGAAGACGAGTCCGACAGCCAAAGCGAGCCTCCGGAGGAGCGGCGCAAGCGCGAGCGGCGGATGGCTCGCGAGCGGCGGCGCTTGCTTGATCTGCTGGCGCGCGATGGACTAGAAGACGAGACTATCGAGCTCGACCTCGAGACCGAGTTCGATCTCTTCGTCACGCCGTACGCGGAGAATGGTGGGGTTGATCTCGACGAATTCCAGGACACAGTCGCGGAACTGCTCGAGTCGCTCCAGACACGGCGCCGGACGCGGCGTGTCTCGATCCGCGAAGCGCGTCGCATCTTGACGCAGCAGGAAGCACAGCGGCTGGTCGACTTCGATGCGGTCGTCGAGGCGGCGATCAAGCGGGCCGAGGAGAGTGGGATCGTCTTCATTGACGAGATCGACAAGTTGATCACGAAGGACGGTGAATACGGGCCTGACGTCTCCGGCGAGGGGGTGCAGCGAGATCTCTTGCCAATTGTTGAAGGCTCGGTGGTCATGACGCGCTACGGGCCAGTACGCACCGACCACATGCTGTTCATCGCCGCCGGTGCCTTCCACAATGCGAGCCCGTCGGACCTGATCCCGGAGCTCCAGGGACGGTTTCCCATTCGGGTTGAGCTCCATCGCTTGACAGAGGATGACCTCTACCGCATCCTCACGGTTCCGGAGAATGCCCTCACGCGGCAATACCGCGAGCTCCTGCGGGTCGAGGGGGTGGAACTCGAATTCACGGACGACGGGCTGCGTGAGATCGCCCGGCTCGCTGCCCTGGTCAATAGCCGAGCGGAGGACATTGGTGCCCGGCGTCTGGCGACGATCATGGAGAAGGTCATAGAGGACGTGAGCTTCCGGGCATCGGAGTTGGCCGGTCAGACGGTACGGATCGATGCCGAGTACGTGCGACAGCGCGTCGGCCAGATCGTCGCGGACGAAGACTTGAGCAAGTTCATCCTCTGAATGAAGTGGATGGAGGACGCGATGAGTGTGCCCCGGTCGATCCGTCGCCTCTCGGTCTTGATCCCAGTGTACAACGAGGTGCGGACGATCGGGGAAGTACTGCGGCGCGTTCGGGCGGTGGAGCTTCCCTACGAGCGCGAGTTGGTGGTGGTCGACGATGGTTCCACAGACGGCACACGCGAGTACTTGAAGGAAGAAGCGGCACAGTCGCGCGACCTCATCCTAATCCTCCATCCAGTAAATCGCGGGAAAGGTGCAGCGATCCGCTCGGCCCTCCAAGCTGCGACAGGTGACGTCCTGATCGTTCAGGACGCCGACTTGGAATACGATCCACGCGACTATCCGCGGCTTCTCCGCCCGATCGTGGAGGGGCGTAGCCAGGTGGTCTATGGGTCGCGCTTCCTCGGCGAGCACAAGGCGATGTACTTCTGGCACTGGGTCGGGAACCGGTTCCTGACCTTCGTCGCGAACGTGCTCTACGACACTACACTGACCGATATGGAGACGGGATATAAGGTCTTCACCGCTGAGGTGGCCCGGCAGCTCCGGCTGCGCAGTGACCGCTGGGGGTTCGACCCGGAGATCACTGCCCAGATCCTCAAGCGCGGCTATCGAATCTACGAAGTGCCGATCTCCTACAATG
>DAOTWO010000151.1:0-5421 GCA_034435855.1 Thermomicrobium sp.
TCTCGGTTGCCCGATGAAGCAGCGACGCGGACGTGCCAGCTGGGCTGGACGTAGTCATACAGGATCGCCAAATCGCTCGGTCGTCCTTGCAGCTCTAGTACCCGGGCAGATTACTCCGCACCCAACCACTCGACACGTTGATGACTTGCCGTGACGTCGCGTATGCGCTAGCGTTGGCGCCAGCGAGGGAGCAGAATGACGGTACATGACGACGAACGAAGAGCGCACCAGTCCTGGCTGCTCAGCGAGCTGAGCCGGCCCGAGGCCTATCCTTTTCCTGTCGATCGAATCGACATCGAGGAAACCCACATCTCTATGGTATTTCTCGCGGGCAACTACGCATACAAAGTCAAGAAACCGGTGAACTTTGGTTTCCTCGACTTCACAACGCTCGAGCAACGTCGTTACTTCTGCGAACAGGAAGTCCTGCTGAATCAGCGACTCACTGAAGGCGTCTATTTGGACGTCGTCCCGATCGTTCGAATTGGGAACCACTTACAGTTCGAAGGGGAGGGGGAAGTTGTCGAATACGCGGTCAAGATGCGCCGGCTGGATTTTGATCAGACACTTTTGCGGCGACTGCAACGCGATGCCGTCTCGACCGAGCTCGTCGCGGCGCTTGCCAACGGCCTGGCTGCGTTTTACCGCGATGCAGCGCGCGGACCCGAGATCGATCAGTGGGGCACACCGGAGGCTGTCTGGTTGAACATCCGCGAGAATCTGGACCAGACCCAGCCCTACATCGGCATCGTGCTCGCGCCGTTGCAGCACCACTGGATTAGCGTGACGAGTGAGCGTTTCCTGCGCGAGCGGCTGGAACTCTTTCAGCGCCGGCTTGCTGAAGGACGGATTGTTGAAGGCCACGGCGATCTGCATCTCGCGCATATCTTCGTCGAGTCAGAGCAGCCGCCGCGCTTCCAGATCGTCGACTGCATCGAGTTCAATCCCCGGCTCCGCTGCGGTGATGTCGCGGTCGATCTCGCCTTCCTGAGCATGGACTTCGATCACCACGGACGCAGCGATCTCGCACGGTGGTTCGTTCTCCGTTCGAGCGACGCACTCGACGACCCAGAACTTCCACTGCTTGTGCACTTCTACAGTGTCTACCGTGCGCACGTGCGGGCCAAGGTCAACTGTTTTCGCCTTGACGAGCTCGCGCCGGAGAGCGACGAGTATACCGCTGTTCGCGTTCAGGCTGAACGCTATATCGACCTCGCGACCTCGTACCTGGTCGAACCGAGTGAACCGCTGCTGATTCTCATCGGTGGTCTCTCCGGCACTGGCAAGAGCGTCCTTGCTCGCCGGCTTGGCCGTTGCCTCGGGGTGCCCGTCTACTCCTCTGACGTTGTCCGGAAGGAACTTGCCGGCGTCGCGCTCGAGCGGCGCCAAGAACTTCCGTACGGGGCTGAGATCTACGGTCCTGAACTTACCCGCGCTACCTATGAGACGCTGCTGGCTCGAGCTGAGCGCACCCTGACCAGCGGCAGGTCTGTCATCCTCGACGCAACCTTTCTTGACCCACAGTGGCGTCAAGCAGCAGCCGCGCTCGCTGCGCGCTGCGCGGTGACTGCCATCCTCGTCGAATGTCGTTGCCCAGCCGATATCGTCGAACGGCGGTTGCGTTATCGCCCGCAGGAACCAGGGCAGGTGAGCGAGGCGACGTGGACCATCTATTTGGAGCAGCGAGCACGATTCGGTGAGAAGATAGAGTCCTTGCCCGGCCTCCGGCACCTCGTCGTCGACAGTAGCCAACCTCTTCCCCTGGTGCTCGATGACGTTCTGGCTTCGCTCCCGCTGCGTGAGCGGCTCTAACAAGTGCGTCAGGACTGCACGCGCGTTAACGGGTCGAGCGGGGGCGCGGCGAGTCGGAGGTAGCGCCGCACACTGAGACGGTTCCGCGCATCATCAGCAAGACCAAGCAGTTCGAGAAGTTCGTCCTCGCTCGCACCCCGTTTTGCTTGCTCCACGGCGAACGTGTGCCGCAACGTTTGCGGCGTGACGGGCTTGGCAATCCCTGCCGCAGCGGCAACCCGCTCCACCATCTTGTTCAAAGACTGTGGCAGGATGGGAACTAAGCGATCCAGCTCCCCTTCCTGCGCAACGAGTGTCTGGTAAATCTCTGTCAGCTCGCGACTCCCGGCCAACTTGCGCTCGCGGAGACGACGCTTCTGCCCCTCAGCAAAGATGTAAACGATCGGTCGATCCGGGTCACTCCAGTCGATATGTGAAGCACGCAGTGCCAACACTTCATGGCGAGAAAGACCCAGACGCAGCATAAGCCAGATTGCCAAATGCGTTCGCGGACTCTCTGCGGCTGCCGCAGCCAGGAGGCGCGCTTGCTCCTCGGGGAAGAGCGGCTGCGGCGTCTTGAGTGGGATTCGGTCCGAATAAAACGCTGCTGTTGGGTCGTGCTCCAGCACCTTCGCCCGGGTGATGAGAAACCTGAAGAAGCGAGAGAGCGTGGTGAGGCGGCGCTTCCGAGTCGAGCGCCCCCGACTCTCGTTCAAGAAGGTCGCTACATCACGCTCGTCAATCTGGCAGATTGGTTTCGGCCCAACGACCGACTCGAAAACCGAGAGATCGTAACTATACGATTTGACAGTATTCGGCGGATGCCCCGACTGTTCGAGATATCGCCGAAACCAGAAGCGTGCGACGTCGAGCGAGGACTCAGGGGTAAGGACCGGCAAGAGCCCCACACTTCCGCGCAGCTTGCCATCACGTCCGAGCTCGAACAGCGGAGGTTGTATGACCGCTGGTCGCTGCTCTCCGTCGCGCTGCACTCCGTCCTCCCGGCGCACAAATGTTCTGCTCGTAGGCAGCGTACTCGACAACTCACGCCGATGTCAAGGAAAGTGCTCATCCCGAACCAGTCGCATAAGAAGAGCTCTGTTGACTGGCAGGCTCCCGATTCTTCTCCGGCCCACCCTTGAACGCACCGCGATGCTCGCCGTGGACCTCTTCCTTGTCCATCACACCTTGTGGTGCTACTCGGCACGTGGAATCGAGATCGGAAGGCACAGTCTTGGAGCGACGAGGCTTAACGTCCCATGCTGGATGCACGCCGCCCGCCAAGAGGCGAACCACCCACTGACAGAGGCGCTGCCAGCGCATGTTTGTCAGCCATTGCCCGGCATGCCCTCCATGAGGCCAGGTCACCTGCTGTGCACGCACTGCGCTGCGCCCTGGCCCTCGTCGAACTCTTGCCTTGCTCCTCTCCTCGACTGGGAGTAGGCTGGTGCGGGCTTAGGAGATATGGGGCAAGGAGGCAATGATGAGCCGCAGCGAGTGGGTGATCGACCGCGTCGAGGCACTCGGAAGAAATGGTATGGTGGCCGCGAAACATGAACTCGCCGCAGAGGTCGGTGTTGCCGTTCTGGAAGATGGCGGGAACGCGGTTGACGCCGCCGTTGCCACTGCGTTCGCCGTTGGCGTGGTCGAACCTTTCATGAGCGGGATCGGCGGCGGAGGACTTATGCTCGTCTTTCTTGCTGAGCGCAATGAGACGGTGGCAATCGACTTTGGGATGTGCGCGCCACTCGCTGCCCGGCCTGATCTCTATGAGCTCCTCCCCGGCCAGACTGCGACCCGCTTCGGCTGGCGGGCGGTCAAGGACGACGCGAATCTTCATGGGCCACTTGCAATTGCCGTCCCTGGGACGGTCGCTGGGCTTGCGACAGCGGCCCAACGGTACGGAACGCGACCACTTGCCGAACTCCTCCAGCCAGCCATCCGCCTTGCTCGTGAGGGCTTCCCTGTGAGCTGGCACACAAGCCTTGAGATGGCTCAAGATGCTGCGTTGCTCGCTCGTTATCCCTCCACCCGCGCGATCTTTACCCGCGACGGCCTGCCCTTGCCAGTATTCACCGACCTGCAGCCAACTGTCTTGCGTCAGCCGGATCTCGCCCGCTCGCTCGAAGCGATCGCCATCGGAGGGCCAGACGTTTTCTACCGCGGTGAACTCGGTAAGACGCTTGTCGAGGGGCTCAGGGGCCTTGGTGCAATTCTCAGCGAACAGGACTTACAAGCCTACACAGTTCGTATCGGACCGCCGTTGTGGGGTACGTATCGTGGCTTTCGCATTGCGACCGCTCCTGCCCCGAGTGGCGGCCCGACATTGCTCGAGTCGCTCAATCTCATGGCCTGCTTCGATCTTGCTTCCTGGGGACACAACAATGAACGGACGCTACACGTTCTGATTGAGGCGTTCCGCCAGGCCTTCGTCGATCGGTTCACGTACCTTGCCGACCCAGCTTTCGTTCCCGTGCCAGTCGACGCGCTGACCGACCCAGCGTATGCACAGCAACGTGCGACGGAGATCGGTGAGCGAGCCCGCCCGGTAATCACCCCAGGCATTCCGGAACGGCTTGGCGTGGCCCGAGTCTTCGCACGCTCGCTGCCGAACTATGGCGGTGGCTCGACAACCCATATCTGTGTCGTTGACCACTGGGGGAATGCGGTTTCGCTGACCCAGACGCTCCTCTCTGCCTGGGGCTCACGCATCGTCGCACCAGATACCGGCATTCTCATGAACAATGGCATGTTGTGGTTCGACCCGGAGCCCGGGCATGCGAATTCGATCGAGCCCGGTAAACGACCACTCTCGAACATGACACCAACACTTGTCCTGGCCGAGAAGGAGCTCTTCTTGGTTCTCGGCGCCATGGGCGGACGACGGATCATCAATGCGATCGCGCAGATTGTGAGCAACGTCATTGACCACGGTTTGGGAATCCAGGCAGCCATCACAGCACCCCGGATTGACTGTAGCGTCCAGCCGACCGCAGTGAGCGCTCGGCTCGATCCCAGCGTGGTCGCCAAACTCCGCGAGCGCGGGCACGAGCTTCAGGTCGTCCGCGAGGACTTTGCAGACTCGCCCTTCGCAAGTCCCGTTGGGATTCTCCGCGACCGCGAGGGAGTGCTCCATGGCGGAGCGAACCCGTACTATCCCGCGATGGCCATCGGCTTGGACTGAGGACCGTGCTATGTTCTGTTGCGCCGAGAGCTATCCTTCCGCGACGTCCCGATCTTGTGTCGCAGTCCGTCCTGTGCGGGAGGGAGTATGGTTGGCATCGAACTCTTTCTTGTGTTCCTCTTTGTCGTCTCGTTCCTGGCTGGATTGCTGGGATCTTTGATTGGTCTCGGCGGAGGAATCCTCGTTGTACCAGTTCTCACCTTGATCTTCCGACTGGACATCCACCTGGCTATTGGAGCAAGTATCGTTTCGATTATCGCCACCTCGAGCGGTGCAGCGGCTGCTTACGTGCGGGACCATCTCACCAACGTCCGTGCCGGTATCTTCCTTGAGCTCGCAACCAGCACGGGTGCCGTGCTCGGAGCACTGCTCGTCCCGTTCTTGTCGAGCCGGACACTCTACTTCTTGTTCGCCGCCTTTTTGCTCTTATCGCTCGGACCGATGGC
>DAOTWO010000152.1:0-2205 GCA_034435855.1 Thermomicrobium sp.
GGTGGTGTGCCAGCGCAGCGGTGGTGTGCCAGCGCAGCGGTGGTGTGCCAGCGCAGCGGTGGTGTGCCAGCGCAGCGGTGGTGTGCCAGCGCAGCGGTGGTGTGCCGGCACCGCGGACCCTACTTGCAATTAGGATCACCGGCATGATATAATTCACAATTGCCTACCTCGCTGAGGTAGGGAAACCGCGTACGTACGCGTGACTCGCCCGAGTCACCGCGTACGTACACTGCTCATCGCAATATCGAGCGTACGTACGCGACGAACACAGAGTAGGCGCGTACGTACGCAGGCGGGGCTGTCCGAACCCGCAAGGGTGTACGTACACCTCGCCCTTTCGGAAGTTCGGCTGCCCAGCGACCCCATCTATGGTTGGGTAGATGGGGAGAGGCTGTTTTGTTTCCGTCGACCAGAACATTTGTTCGCATCATCATCCTAGCATGGGCATGTTTTGCCGGCAAAACTTTTCGAAACCAACTTTTGCTTCGAACTTTTTTGCAAGCCATCGACCGAGCTCGCGACTCGAACACGTGTTCTGCTGGCGGCGGCTTGACATTGTAAGTCGAGCGTGGTATAATTCATGCAGAATGAAGGAAGGGGGGTCATATGGTTGACGTCGAGATTCTCTGGGACGGAAACCGGATGATGATCGCCCACGCCCGCGACTGGGAGTGGGCACACAGAATCGTTGAGGGATTGATCTACAGCTGTGGCTGGGAGGTACTAGGGAACGAGGGTTACGTCAACGAACACCACTACTATGTTTATGATCCGGTTGCTGAATGCGATATCGAGGTTCTCCTCTCGCTCTCGCTCTCTGAGTGAGAGCGAGAGGGGAAAAGAAAAGAGGCGGGAGCCAACTCCCGCCTCTTTTCTTTTTTGTTTTTCGCACCTAACATTCTTGAGGTAAGTTGACAACGACTTGGAGCATATGGTATAATATGCTCAGAAAGGAGGGGAGCGATGGCATATCAGGTTGTTAAAAAGCGAGGTTCCGGGGAGGACATCCTCGGCGTGTTCCCACGACGGGAGCATGCCGAGATCTTCCGCGACGCGTACGCGTCGCGGATGTCATCGTCCTGGATTGTATTAGAAGTCGCCGGAGACAAGATTATCCTCTATGACCAAGAGGCAGACGAGACGGTTGTTTTGAGTATCCGATGAAGGGGGGGGTTATGGACATCATCAATCTCACTCCCCACGACGTTGTACTCGTCGTGGGGGAGACGCGCATCATGATTCCGAGCTCGGGCGTCGCCCGAGCTCGGGAAGAGCGGACAGTCGTTGGGGAGCTCAACCTCCCCAACGGCTGCAAGGTTCCTATCTACTCGATTGCGTATGGGGAGCCTGAGGGGCTGCCGGCTCCCCAGCCAGGTGTGATTTACCTCGTCAGTGCCTTGACGGCACAAGCGGTGAAGGCACACGCCCCAGAACGCGGCGACATCTATGTCGTAGCCGACCCTGTTCGTGACGAACAGGGTCGGATCATCGGAGCGCGAGCACTCGCTCGCGTGTAGCTCGCGCTCCCAGCGTCCGTTCGCGAAACCGCGAGCGGACGCTTTTTTAATCGAAAAACCCTGCGTACGGACGCGGCTAGTGTGTTTTTGATGCGTCCGTACGCAGGAACCCGTTGCCGTTGCGCGTCACGCGTTCGTACGCTGACCGCGCGCATGCCGCGTTCGTACGCGTATACGAACGACGCATCGCGTATACGAACGACGCGTACGAACACTGCGTACGAACCAGCGTCCGTACACAGGGCGCAGCGGACAACGGGTCAGGTCAGACAACAGAACAATAGCGTAGTAGGGGAGGGCAGCTCGCTCCTGCCAGGACCTTGGGGGGAAGCGGTTGCCTCTCTCCTAGCATTGGCTCAATTTACCGGCAAAAATTTTCGGAACTGGCACCAGTTCCGAAAATTTTTCTCCTGCACTGGCCGGCAACACAGTTTCATTGCTGCGCAAGGGCACAGCGCGCCAGCTCGTCACTTAGCAACTCGGCTGGGTGCGAGAGGAAGCGGAATCCTTCTTTGCAGTAGACAAAGTAGATCTGCTTCTGCCTGTTCCTTTCGAGAAACGTAAGGCAATAGATGCCGTACTTGCCGATCTCGTAAACCTTTTCCCCAACGCCACCGACAATAAATCGCACGTCATCAACTGGAATGAGTGGCTCAGTCGTGATAGCCCCACTGTCGATATGCACAAC
>DAOTWO010000153.1:0-7576 GCA_034435855.1 Thermomicrobium sp.
GCGGACTGGCACAGCGGTACCGCGAGGCAAGCGATCCAAACGAGCGCGAACGGTGGGAGAACCTCGTCCAGCTGCGAGCGGTTCTCGAACGGTACGACGAGCTCCCGGCTCGGGAAGGGTTGCAACGCTTCCTGGAAGACGCTGCACTCGTGACGAGCGAGGACGAACAACTGGCTGGAGATCATGTGAGCCTGATGACACTGCACACGGCGAAAGGGTTGGAATTTCCCGTAGTCTTCTTGATCGGGGTAGAAGAGGGGATTCTGCCGCATGCTCGCTCACTGGAAAGTGAGGCAGAGCTGGAGGAGGAGCGACGACTCTTCTACGTGGGCATCACACGTGCCAAGGAGCGCCTGTATCTCAGCTACGCTCAGTTGCGCAGCCGTTTTGGTCTCCGCGAGCGGAATCTTCCCTCGCATTTCCTGGAAGCGCTCCCGCCAGAAGTCATCGAGGAAGTGCGTGGAGCAAGCAGTCTTGACCGGGGTCGCGGGACGATGGGGGAAGGTCGCACGGAGTGCAGCATGGGGGTGCCCACCCTGCCTCAAACACAGCTCCGGTTCGTACCAGGACAGCGAGTTTTCCATCCAGTCTTCGGCGATGGTGTGGTGCTCGCGGTGAAGGACCAGGCTGGTGACCAGGAAGTAACTGTGCAGTTCAAGCGCCACGGGAAGAAGATCCTCTTGGCTAGTCTTGCCAAGCTCGTCACGGACGGTTAAACAGGAAAGAGCGAGACGTTCGACTCGTCGAACAGGACAGGAAGAAGGCGAGATCGAGAGAGGGAGGGAGCGCCATGGTATCCGTCGCGACCGGCCGGCGCTGGGTCTACCTCTTCCGCGAAGGCAGTGCGCAGATGCGTGACCTGCTTGGTGGCAAAGGGGCGAATCTCGCCGAAATGACGCGAATTGGACTCCCAGTGCCACCCGGTTTCACGGTCAGTACGCGTGCCTGCGTCGCATACCTACAGAGCGGACGGAGGATGCCGGAGGGGCTCTGGGAAGAAGTGCTGGACGGACTGCACGATATCGAGCAACAGCTGGGACGCCGCTTCGGCGATCCGGCTCAACCGCTCCTTGTCTCGGTGCGCTCCGGAGCGAAGTTCTCTATGCCCGGCATGATGGATACCATTCTGAATGTCGGACTCACCGATGAAACGGTTCGTGGTCTTGCGGCAATGACCGCCAATGAGCGTTTTGCCTATGACTGTTATCGCCGTCTTATCCAGATGTTTGGTAAGGTTGTTCTCGATATTCCTTCGGAGCGGTTCGAAGATGCGCTGGACGAGCTCAAGCGCGACCTCGGCGTGCTCCAAGACTATGAGATCCCAGCCGATCAACTGAAGCACTTGGTCGAGATTTATAAAGGGATCGTACGTCGCGCAACTGGTGAGGACTTCCCGCAGGATCCGTTTGATCAACTTCGGCGGGCGATCCTGGCGGTGTTCGAGTCGTGGAACAATCGGCGCGCGATTGACTATCGGAACGCCCACGGGATTCCGCACGATCTCGGCACGGCAGCCAATGTGCAGGCGATGGTCTTTGGCAACCTCGGGCCTGACTCGGCGACTGGTGTGGCTTTCACGCGGAATCCGAGCACTGGTGAGAAGGGGATCTTTGGCGAGTACCTGACAAACGCGCAGGGCGAGGATGTTGTTGCCGGTATCCGTACACCGCAACCAATCCAGGAGATGGGGAAGGATCCGCTCCTGCGTGGGGCATATGAGCAGTTGCTCGAAGTCGCGGATCGGCTGGAGCGCCACTATCGGGACATGCAGGATCTGGAGTTCACGGTCGAGCGCGGCAAGCTCTGGATGCTTCAGACACGGACAGGCAAGCGGACGGGACGGGCTGCGGTTAAGATCGCAGTTGACATGGTCCATGAGGGATTGATCCAGCCGCAGGAAGCTGTCTTGCGTGTCTCCCCTGAACATCTCGATCAACTTCTCCACCCAATGCTCGACCCTTCCTGGAGGGGCGAGCCGATTGCCAAGGGGCTGCCGGCCAGCCCAGGTGCGGCGAGTGGGAAGGTCGTCTTTGATGCGGACGAGGCGAAGCTACTTGGTGACCGCGGTGAGGCGGTCATTCTCGTGCGCCTCGAGACTTCACCCGACGATTTCCACGGTATGTTGGCCGCGCGTGGGATTCTGACCGCACGGGGCGGAATGACGAGTCATGCCGCGGTCGTCGCGCGAGGAATCGGAAAGCCGGCCGTCGTCGGCTGTTCGGCAATCATCGTGGACTACGAACGCCAGGAGTTCCGCGTCGGTGACCTGGTCGTCCGGCGTGGTGACGTGATCACAATCGATGGCTCGACAGGCGCAGTACTGCTCGGCGAGGTCCCGACGATCCCACCGAGTGTGGGTGGCGATCTGGCTGAGCTCCTGAGTTGGGCCGACCAGTTCCGCCGGCTGCGCGTGCGTGCGAACGCGGATACACCGGAAGATGCTGCCAAAGCACGCGAGCTCGGGGCCGAAGGGATTGGTCTTTGTCGTACCGAGCACATGTTCTTCCAGGGCGACCGCATTTGGGCGATGCGGGAGATGATCATGGCCGCGACGCCCGAAGAGCGGCGTGCAGCTTTGGCCAAGCTCGAGCCGATGCAGTGCGAGGACTTTATCGGTATTTTCAAGGCAATGGCTGGTTTCCCGGTGACCATCCGGACGCTTGATCCTCCGCTGCATGAGTTCCTCCCCAAGACGGAGGAAGAGATCGTGACCATGGCGGAGCGACTCGGTGTGGCGCCGCAGACGATCCGCGCCAAAGTCCAGGCACTCACCGAGGCGAACCCCATGCTCGGTCACCGGGGCTGCCGGCTGGGGATCACGGCGCCAGAAATCACCGAGATGCAAGCCCGCGCCATCTTTCGTGCTGCCTTGCAGTGTGCTGCTGAAGGTATAAACGTGTATCCGGAAATCATGGTGCCATTGGTCTCAGATGTGCGCGAGCTCATGCTCCAGCGTGAGATCATCGATCGTGTCGCCCGGGAGATGTTCGAGGCAGCCGGGAGAGAGATTCCGTATTCGGTCGGAACGATGATCGAGGTGCCACGCGCAGCCCTGACAGCCAGCGAGATTGCGCGCGAGGCGGAGTTCTTTAGTTTCGGCACCAATGACCTCACGCAGATGACGTTCGGTATCTCGCGCGACGATGCTGGCCGGTTCCTGCCGTATTACTTGGAGAACGGCATCTATCCAGCCGATCCGTTCCAGACGCTCGATCGGGCTGGTGTGGGCCGGCTTATCGAAATCGCGCGGGATGGTGGGCGAGCTACTCGGCCGGACATCAAGCTCGGTATCTGCGGCGAGCACGGGGGTGATCCGGCGAGTATCCGCTTCTGCCACGAGGTCGGACTCGACTACGTCTCAGCATCGCCGTACCGCGTACCGATTGCGCGGCTCGCGGCAGCGCAGGCAGCGCTTGGTGTACGCGAAGGTGATGTCTGACGCCGCAGAATTTCGGGAACGCTTGGGCCGGCAGTGCTCCACTGCCGGCCCACGGCTTCTCGTCGGGTGCTTCCCGCTTTGCTCCTCGTGTGTTGTTAGCCCCCTCATTGTCGTAACGTGGCTGGACATTGTGTGTCGCCAAGCATGAACGCCTGCTCTCTGGGCGTTCATGGTATTGCTGCAGTCGGGAGAACCTTCACGGATTGGTAACAAGCGAAGAGATTCGGCGATTGAGCCACTCACAGCTCTGGTCGCGTTGCTCGCGTATCATCGGGCAAGGGCGGGCCAGCGAGCGGGAGGTCTGCAATGCGAAAGTCTGTGGGAGTTTGGATTGCTCTGGTGTTGGTGACGATCGTCGCGGTACTCCCAGGGCGGGTGGCGGCGGCCGAGTTGCTCGCTGGTTCATCAGTGGTCATTGGAACCAGCGAGCGACTCAACGACGATCTCTACGCTGCAGGAAATACCATCGAGATTGGTGGTGAGGTAACCCGGGATGTCTTCGCTGCCGGCTCCACCGTCATTGTGAGTGGGCGCGTCGGCGGTGACGTCACGGCAGCAGCTGGAACTATCCGCGTCACCGGACCGGTCGCTGGCAGCGTGCGCGTTGCTGGTGGAGAGATCGATGTCACGGCACCTGTGGGATGGGATCTCGCGGTGCTTGGCGCGGGGTCGGTGACCGTCGGACGGACAGCGACAATCGGGCATGATGTGGCGATCATCGGGGCGGGTACGGTAACGGTCGATGGCACCGTGCGTGGATCAGTCAAGGGAACGGTGGGGACGCTTCTCGTGAACGGGCAGATCGACGGGGACATCGACGTCGAGGCTGATCGGATTGAGCTCCGCGATAATGCGGACGTGCGTGGTGCACTGCGCTATCGCGCGCCGCAGCCCGCCAGTATCGCACCAGGTGCACGCATCGCTGGACCGCAGGAGTACACACCGACTCCCGGAGCCGAACAGCGCGAGCGTGAGAGCTCTGCGCGTCGGGCGTTGGAGTGGATCGGGACGGTTCTTTTGCGGCTCGCCTGGGCGCTTGTTGCTGGAACGCTCCTCGTGCTTGCCTTGCCACGTCAGACAGCGCGTGTGGCCGAGACGTTGCGCCTGGCGCCGCTGGCAAGCCTGCTGTGGGGAATCGGCCTGCTGGTTGGGGTGCCGATCTTGGTGATCGTCCTGGCTGTCACCGTGGTTGGACTCCCTGCTGCGCTCTTCGTGCTTGGGTTCTCTATCGCGGTGCTCTATTTGAGTCAAGTTTTTGTCGGTATCGCACTGGTCCAACTGCTGCCCTTCCCAGCGCTGCGTGCTGAGCGGCGGTTGACGCTCTGGCTGATGATGCTCGTGGGAACAACGGTTGTGTTGCTCTTCCGCATGCTGCCCATCCCATTCGGCTGGACGTTCTGGTGGAGTCTTGTTGTCGGGCTCCTGGGACTGGGAATGGTCTGGACGGCGTTCTCGGGGATCGGTCTCCCGAAGCATACGGCGGTCGCCGCAGTGTCCTCTCCTCCAGCGTCCCAGACGTCATCTCTCGAGCTGCCGGAGGAGCAAGAACCGCGGGCGAGTACGCACCAGTCGACTGAGGAGCGGTGAATGAGTGATCGAATTTTACTTTGTGGTATGCAGTTCTATGCATACCACGGCGTGCATCCAGAAGAGCGCCGTCTTGGTCAGCGGTTTGCTGTCGATCTGGAGGTCGAACTCGACCTGGCTCGTGCGGGGCGGAGTGATGTGCTCGAGACGACGGTCAACTATGGCGCGCTGTACCATACCGTGCGAGCGATCGTCGAAGGGGAACCACGCCAACTCTTAGAGACGGTCGCCGAAGCGATCGCTGAGCGAGTGCTCATAGACTATCCGGCGATCCGCGCCGTACTGGTGCGCGTCTGGAAACTGTCACCACCGATCGCAGGTGCCGTCTTGGAGCGTGTCGGGGTGGAGATTCGATGCGAGCGAGCAGGCGAATAAGTCATCTGACAGCGATACGGCGGAGGTCGTGTGACGGTAAATAAAGCAGTGGAGGTACCACGCGTCGATGCCCCACCGTTTGATCAGTGGCCCTGGGGACGTCGGACGTTCGTCATGGGGATCATCAACGTGACTCCGGATTCGTTCAGCGGTGACGGTCTGATCGATCGCCTGGACGAAGTCGTACGCCGAGCTCGGGCGATGGTCGAGGCTGGTGCCGATATCCTGGATGTGGGAGGGGAGTCGACGCGTCCGGGTCACATTCCGGTACCGGCCGAAGAGGAGTTCCGGCGTGTCATCCCGGCGATCCGAGCGATCCGCGAAGCATTGCCTCATGTCCCGATCTCCGTTGATACCAACAAGGCA
The DNA here is from genome assembly GCA_034435855.1 of Thermomicrobium sp. Taxonomy (GTDB): domain Bacteria; phylum Chloroflexota; class Chloroflexia; order Thermomicrobiales; family Thermomicrobiaceae; genus Thermomicrobium. The sequence continues at coordinate 5,768 of DAOTWO010000153.1, forward strand.
GTCGTCGCAGAGGCAGCGCTGGCAGCCGGGGCAACGATGATCAACGATGTACGCGGTCTGGCAGGCGATCCCGATATGCCCGCCGTCGCGGCGCGAGCTGGTGTACCGGTGGTCATCATGCACGACCTGGAGATTCAACGTCCGGACGAACTCGTTCCGCGCCTGATCCGGGATCTGGCGATCCGGATCGAGCGAGCTCTTGCGGCTGGGGTGCGCTGGGAGCACATTATCGTCGATCCTGGCTTTGGCTTCGGTAAGGAGCCGGAACTCAATTTGCTCCTGCTCCGCCGTTTGCGCGACTTGACGGTTCTTGGGCGTCCTATCCTCGTCGGCACGTCACGCAAACGGACAATCGGGTACGTACTGGGGACGCCTCCTGAGGATCGGTTAGAGGGGACGGCAGCGACGATCGCACTCTCCATTGCCAACGGTGCCGACATCGTCCGGGTGCACGATGTCCGTGAGATGGTGCGGGTGGTGCGCATGACCGATGCTGTGGTGCGTGGGACATGATGACGACCTACATCGGGCTCGGGAGCAATCTTGGTGATCGGTGGGCGACACTCCGTACAGCCGTGCGGCAGCTGCGCACCTTGGGCCAGGTCACAGTGGTCTCATCGCTGTATGAGACCGAGCCAGTCGGTTATCGCGATCAACCGTGGTTTTTGAATGCGGTGGTGATCCTGGAGACAGCGCTCGAGCCGCAAGAGCTTTTGCATCGTCTCCTGGAGATCGAGCGTGCGGCGGGGCGACGACGATTGTTCCTAAATGCCCCGCGGACGCTTGATCTTGACCTGCTCCTCTATGATGCGGTTGTGATGGCGAGTGAAGAACTCGTCGTGCCTCACCCGCGGCTGCACGAGCGGGCGTTCGTGCTTGTTCCGCTGGTGGAGCTGGCTCTTGACCTGATTCATCCCCTGTTTGAGGTTCCGATGCGCGCGCTCTTGGACGCACTCGGCGAACGAGCGACGGAGGTGCGTCGTCTTGCAGGCCCGGAGTGGGTGAACGAGGGGTGAGCACCCGTGCAGGCTGCGGACGCTGGGTTTTCCGTGCTCGCACTGGATATTGGAAGTTCTTCTGCCCGAGCTGGACTGTTCGACGGAACGGGGCAGCTGATTGAGGGAACACTGAGCCGGGTTGCGTATCGCTTGGAGACGGGGCCGGACGGGCGTGCGGAAGTCGATCCGCTCCTCTTCGCAGAGCGGATCGAGGAGCTCCTCGATGCAGTACAGGCGAAAGCGACCGGACCAGTCGCGGCGGTCGGGATCAGTTGCTTCTGGCACAGCCTCATGGGGATCGATGAGCAGGGGCGTCCAACGACCTCCGTTACCATGTGGGCGGACACACGGGCATGCGATGTTGCGAGGCGCCTGCGACGCGACCTCGATGCAGAGGCTCACCATCGCCGAACCGGTGCCTATCTGCACCCAAGTTATCCCGTGGCACGCCTTGCCTGGTTACGGGAAGCGAAGCCAGAGTGCTGGCGCGCGACCCGTTGGTGGTGCGCCTTCCCCGATTTTTTGCTGGCGCGATGGACAGGTGACCTGTGTACCTCTCTCTCCATGGCGTCTGGGACAGGGCTTTTCGATACGCATCGACTCGCCTGGGACGACGAAACGGCTGAGCGAGTTGGTATCGATCCGGCGCAGTTCCCGCGGATCAACGACGCTCCACAGGAGCTCAGCGAACGGTTTCGGAGGCGGTGGCCACGCTTCGCCAGGGCGTTATGGTACCCGGCGTGGGGTGACGGTGCGTGCAGCAACGTTGGGAGCGCTGGCATTGGGATTGATCGCGCCACAATCATGATTG
>DAOTWO010000154.1:0-5624 GCA_034435855.1 Thermomicrobium sp.
GGGTGCGACCGAACGGGCAGCGCTCTCGGAAGCTCGCGGTCCATTCCTCCGTAGGGCGAGCCCGAATGCTCGGTGTCGAGAGACATGACCGAGGTACGCGCAAGTGCGGTCGGAGCAAAACATGTGTTGGCCGTTCGCGGCGAATCATGCTGACAACATTGCTTTTCGGGCGGGGCTTTCCTTGGCTATCCAGTCATCAAGGGAGAGAAATCTGGCCACACGCTGGTCGCACGGATTGGAAAGCCGGGTACATTCCTGTTCAGGATCTGGAGAAATCTCTTTGTCAGAGGGTAACTATTCCCTCTTGGCAGGACTTCTTGTTTTGTTGCCTCGTTCGTTGTGATGCCGCACGATGGTGAATCAAGTGCAGACGGGTGGTACCTGGTGCATGAGTGTCACAACGCTCGCCGCGCTCTCGGTGGTCAATGAAGGATGGACGTTGCCACGAACCTTCCCTGCGTGACTGCCAGTGATGGGTTTGCAGAAGCGTGTGGCTATTTGGGCTAGCGCAGGGCTTTACCGTGAACAGAAGTGGCTGATCTCTGTTGCCAACCACGTGACAGATCAGGGTGCGCGATACCACTCGAGCTCGTACGGGAAACCACGGAACACTGTTTGCGTGGGGGCCGGGCAAGATCACGTGGCCCAAAGTGCAAAGGGGATCTGAATCATCCGAGGAGAGAGGCCGCTTTCGTATTGAGGGGCAGCGGTAGCACGTGTTGTGCTTGTGCCTTGTCGGTTTTTCACTACGCGGGTACAGTACGCAGTGTACGGACAAATAGTGTGAGGAGGTGATGCGTGGGCGAGCGTGCCACGGCGACGGGTGTTACAGGGAGCGAGAGCTGGCTCGAACGCTTTTTCCATCTCCGCGAACTTGGCACGAATGTGCGAACGGAGATTCTTGCGGGCGTAACGACGTTCATCGTGATGGCCTATATCATCTTCGTGAACCCGCAGATCCTTCATACGCCTGATGTCCCCGATAAACTCCCGATCTCGGCGGTTACGACAGCCACGGCGCTGGTGGCTGGGGTCATGACAATCGCTATGGGGTTGGCGACGAACCGAGCCTTTGCCATGGCACCAGGCATGGGGTTGAATGCTGTCGTCGCCTTCCAGCTGATGGGCGCGATGGGGCTGACCGCAGCGGAGGCGATGGGGGTGATCGTTGCGGAAGGGATCGTGATCACGATTCTCGTGTTGCTTGGTATCCGACGCTACGTAATGGAGGCGATCCCGCTGGAGCTCAAGCAGGCGATCTCGGTCGGTATCGGCCTCTTTATCCTGTTCATCGGTTTGGTGAATGGCGGGATTATTGTGGCAGATCCGGCAACGCTCGTTCGTCTCGGCGATCTCCGCGGCGTTCCCGTCTTCGTGACTGGTGTCGGCCTGATCATCACGCTGTTTTTGCTGGCGCGCGGGATCCGCGGCGCACTGCTCTGGGGAATCCTGCTCACCACTGTCGTCGCCATTGTGGTGCGGGCAGTGACCGGCACTGAAGCCTTCCCGCCCGGTGTTGCCCAGTTCCCCAGCCAGTGGATTGCCGTGCCGGACTTCAGCCGGATTGGTGATTTCAGCTTCGGATTCTTCACCAAGCTCGGCGTCCTGACGGCGATTCTTGTCGTCTTTTCGATCATGCTGGCCGACTTTTTCGACACGATGGGGACCTTAATTGGAGTAGGGCGACGAGCTGGTTACCTGAACGAGCGGGGCGAGTTTCCGCAGGCTCAGCGAGCCCTTCTTGTCGATTCTTTGGGAGCGGTGATGGGCGGTGCTTGCAGTGCCTCTTCAGCAACGACCTACATTGAATCGGCAGCGGGCATTAGCGTTGGCGGTCGGAGCGGTCTGGTCTCGGTCGTTACCGGAATCCTCTTTCTCCTGTCGATGCCGTTCTGGCCGGTAGTTGGGATTGTTCCGGCACAGGCCACGGCACCAGCACTGATTATCGTGGGCTGGATGATGATGGGTGTGCTGAGCGAGGCTGAGGCTGAGGCGGAGGCAAAGGAATCGCGTGTCCGGATTGGCGGCATCGACTTTGCGAACCTTGAGATCGGCTTGCCGGTCACGGCGACGATGCTGATGATGCCGTTCGCCTACAGTATCACTGACGGGATCGGTGCTGGGTTCATCACCTACACGCTTATCAAAGTCTTTCGCGGGAAGTACCGCGAGGTGCATCCTGTGCTCTACGTCGTGAGCCTCGCATTCATCATCTACTTCTTGCGTCACGCGCTTGGGCTCGTGGTGTAGTTTGCAAAGGTCAGGTTGGGGCGGTCTGTCGAACTGCTGTGATCACCAACACAAGGAAGGCGAGACCAATGAGATAGGCACCGAGAACGGCCGCAAGCGTCCACGTGAGCCCGCTGAGAGGCTCGCCGGTCGTGTCACTGAGTTCTGCCTGGCGGATACAGTCGAGCAACCAATGTGGTCCGATAAAAAAGATAAGTAGGGCCAGGAGCGCTGTGACGACGTCGAGCATGAGGAGGCTCCTGGCCCGTCTGTCAACTCGTCGCGCGCTGGCGGACAGCGATGACCGCCAAGATCAAGACAAGTGCTGCGAGTGCAAGGAAGAGCACGGCACCGACTGCTCCACTGACCCAACCAGCGAAGGTGAGTAAGGCGAGCAGGCCGAAGAGCGGTAGCAGGAACCAGATCAAGACCTGCAAACGCGGCATGGCAACGCTCCTTTCGCTGGAAAACTCGCTTGCAAGACGCGAGTTCCACAGCCGCATTTGGTCCCTGTAGCTACAGGATACCATGGGAAGAGGGTGGTCGGAGCGAGATATTTCCGCACGTAGTCCGGGCATCGTACCTTCTCTCGTCAGGTTGTTGATCGTCGGGGCTTGTGCTGCCGCTACCGGTCCGAGATGTAGGGCGTCATCGATCGGGGCCTTGGGCTTCTCAACTCAACAGATGCAGAGCAGGGACCAAATCGAAAGACGTTGGCCAGGAGTGCGTGGGGTTGCCCACCCACGTATCCTGAGCAAGAGGTGAAAGTAGCCGCTCTTGCGACTGCTGAGGTTCCAAGAGCACCGCTTGCCGCGACCCTGAGGTGTGATTCGCGTCCGAAACCGGCGGTGATGGGGGATTGTCTCTCCAGCAATAGGAACAGCGGTAGCGTGTCATTCTGTCCAGATACGGTAGCCACGTGTGAGGCGCAGGTGTTCCGGGAGCGCAGGTTCGACGTGCACCGTGACGTCTGCCGATTGTCCCACTGCCGCCTCGACAGCGCGGGCAACCGCACTGGCGATGTCATGGGCAATCCGCACGCTGAGTTCCGGATCGACCTGGATGTGTAAATCAACCCAGACGAGTCCGTCGCCGCCACGGGTGCGGATATTGTGAACCCCCTGGACGCCGGGCACGTTGCGCACGGCTTCCTCAATAACTTCCACCGGCACAACGGCAGTGTCGGACAGTGTCAGGGCAGCATCGCGAATGATCGTCCACGCGCCCCAGCCGATGACGCCGGCAATACCGACCGCGAGGAGCGGATCGACGATCGGATACCCGAGGCGAACAGCGATAAGCCCACCGATCACGGCGATCGACACCAGTGCGTCGGCCGCGGTGTGCTTGGCGTCGGCGCTTAGGATTGGGCTGCGCAGTTGGCGCCCGCGCCGACGCTCCCACAAACTCACGCCACTGTTGATCCCCAGGGTGACAATCATGACCGCAAAAGAAAGGCCAGTCACCTCCGGAATTGCACCAATCTGGAGGCGCCGCCAGGCCTCTTGCAGGATCTGGACAACAAGCAGTCCCATTGCGCCGGCGATGACCAGTGCAGTAAGTGCCTCAAAGCGTCGATGTCCATAGGGATGTTCTGGGTCAGGCGGTCGAGAGGCGACGGCCATCCCGATTAGTCCGACGACATTCGCGGAGGCGTCGAGCAGCGAGTTCAATCCGTCCGCGAGAATCGAGAGACTGCCAGTGAGAACTCCAATACCCAGCTTGGCTACTGCGACGATGAGGTTGAGTACGAGAACGGTCGCAAGTGTTCGTCTGATAGCGCGGGCCCGAGATCGGGTGTTCACCGGCTTCCTCCGACGGACTTGCCGTGCCTCAGCGTAACTCTACTTGGCCGGTTCCCGCGCGGAGAAGAGTAAACCCTGAATTCATACCAGCAAACATGACACGGACAATCGCTCAGTGACGATTTTGCGAGTGTCTACATGATCGAAAGCTGCGAGGAAGCCGTCTGTGCACCCGCTCCCAGCCAAGGAATGTTCTGAAACGGAAAGCAGAGCAGCCCGCTGGGGCTGCTGCGCGTGGTTTGCCAAGTCACTGAGCAGCGGTAACCTCGGCGAGCAATGGCGAGGAGTCAGCGAGCTCCCTCGCTGCGTGCCGCTTGATCGTTCGTGGTCATGCGCGATCTGGGGAGCCCGCCGTGGTGTGGTGAAGATCGAGCTTGGGTGGCAAGCTACCGGTACTGAGCATGCCCGTCGCGCAAATTTCGCTTGTTTCCGTCGTATGATTCGCTGCGAGTCTCGCGGGGAGTTTGGAGGGCAGTAATGCGGATCACAGATCTCCGCTGCGCAGTACTCGGCGGGTACCCGATCGTGCGCATCATGACCGATGAAGGGATCGATGGGTACGGGCAGATCGAGTCAACCAAGTCGTATCTCAAGTGGCATGTGCTCTTTTACCGTGAGCACCTTCTCGGTGAGGATCCGACCGATGTCGCGCGGGTGATGCGCAAGATCCGTCGTCTGGGGGCATTCAAGCCGTGGGGCAGCGCGGTCAGTGCGATCGAGATGGCGCTGTGGGACATCACGGGCAAGGCATATGGCGTGCCGGTGTACAAGCTGCTCGGTGGGAAACTGCGCGATCGAGTGCGGGTCTATAACGGCGGTGTGCGACAGCCGCTCCGCGGGTACCAGCCGGAGGACTTTGTTGAGCACGTCCGTTTTATGAAGCAAGCACCAGAGGGATTTTCCATTGTGAAGGTCTCGGTCGGCTATCACGGGCCGATGTTCGACGCGCTTCCTGGTGCACGTTACGGTGATCCGGTGCGTGGTGCGACACCGTACTTGAGCCGTGGACCACTCACCGAACGTGGGCTCCGGCACCTTGTCACTTGCGTGGAGGCAATGAAGGCAGAACTCGGCGAGGAGATCGGGCTCGCGCTGGATTGTGGGCCAGGCTGGACTGTCCCGGACGCGATTCGCTTCGCTCGTGCCGTGGAGCATCTGAACCTGCTCTGGCTTGAGGATCTGATCACCGGTGACTACACGCCGTACGTCCTGGCCGATGTGTATCGCGAGGTGACCAAGCAAACCACTGTGCCGATCCACACGGGTGAGCAGATTTACCTGCGTGAAAACTTTGTGGAGTTGATCGAGCGGCACGCAGTCCGGATCATCGGTCCTGACCCGGCCGATGTCGGTGGTCTTGCCGAGTTGAAGTGGGTTGCTGAGTACGCGGATCTTCACGGTCTCCTGATTGCTCCGCATGGGATCTATGATGGTCTTATTGGTCTTGCTGCACTCGTGCAGGTCTGTGCAACGCTGCCTGACAACTTCATCGCCTTTGAGTACCCGGTGGCCCGACCGGAATGGTGGTATGACATCGTCGTTGGTCTCCCGAACCCAATCGTTGTTGATGGGCATATCGCAGTCTGGGAT
>DAOTWO010000155.1:0-7290 GCA_034435855.1 Thermomicrobium sp.
AACCCGCCCCCCGAGCACGCTCAGTGCCCCACGCGCCATTGGCACTGCCGCTTTGCCGAGTGCTAAGACCACAAGACGGCTGTCACGTCCGAGCCGATGCGGGATACCACGAACGAGAACCGCATTGTCACGCAGTTCAACTGCCTCCCGGACGAGCCGTTCTGGATCGACAGCACTCAAAGCCTCACGGAAGAGTTCTTCAACAAAACGTTTCAGGCGCGGTTCGAACACGGGACACCCTCGCGCTCACACTGGCGGATTGCCTCCAAAACGTGACGAAGATCGTAGGGCAACGGCGTCTCGAGCTCGATTGTTTGGCCTGTGCCCGGAAGAGTAAAGCGCAAGTAGCGGGCATGCAAAAACTGCCGGGGGACAGGGACACAGAAAGGACGGTCTCCTCCGTACTGTTGGTCTCCGACGACTGGGTGACCAATGAACGCACAATGGACGCGAATCTGGTGCGTCCGTCCCGTCTCAATCGTAACGTCCAAGAGTGTTGCGCAACGGAAGCGTTCCATCACGCGAAAGTGCGTGATCGCAGGCCGTCCCCACGGAACAACTGCCATCTTTGTCCGTTCACGTGGATCCCGGCTGATTGGTGCATCGATTGTCCCGGAATCCGGTTCGACCACGCCGTGAGCCAGCGCCGTGTATTTTTTCACGACGCTTCGACTCTGCCATTGTTCCAGTAGGGCGAGGCGTGCCGGCTCCGTCTTGGCGACCACGAGCAGCCCTGACGTGTCCTTGTCAAGCCGATGCACGATGCCCGGTCGATGACTTGGTTGGACTTGGAGGTCAGGGCGAATCGCCTTGAGTGCATTCACGAGGGTACCATGCTCGTGTCCCGGAGCAGGGTGCGTCACCATCCCAGGCGGCTTATCGAACACGATAATATCGTCATCCTCATAGATGACCGGGATCGGGAGATATTCTGGCTCAAGATCGCTGGGTGGTGCGACTGGTGGCAGATACACCTCCAGGCGATCACCATAACGGACTCGTTGAGCAGGCTTGCACGGCTCACCGTTGACGAGGATCTCTCCCCGCTTCATCATCTGTTGCACAAAAGTGCGACTCATCCCTGTCACCCGGCTTGCGATGAGCTTATCGAGCCGCTCCCCGTGCTCTCGCTCAGAAATTTGCAAAACCAGCCGTATCGCTTCTTGGGGTCGGGTTGTCATCGTGTGCGCTGCTCCAGATCAATCCGTTCGGTCCGGCTCGTATCTATCGACGTCCGCGTCACCTCGGGCCACACAAGCAGGCCAACCAGCAACAATACTCCAATCGTGATTGCGCTATCTGCAACGTTGAAGGTCGGCCAAAACGAGAAATCAATGAAGTCCACCACGAATCCATGGCGGAAGCGATCAACGAGGTTTCCCAGCGCACCACCAAGCTGCAGGCCTAATGCCACAGCTCCAGGCCAGGATGCGACAAGTGCACGGAACCATACAGCAAGAACAACGACAACCGCGAGCGCCAAGAGAGCCAACAGAGGATTCTTTCCTTGGAAGAGCCCAAATGCGGCTCCGGTATTCTCAACGTAGAAGAGGCGAAGAATACGAGGAATGAGCACGACCTCACTGACTGGGCCACCTGGTGCCAGATAGGCGAGGACGAGCGCCTTGCTGATCTGGTCGACAAGCAGCACCACGGCAGCGACGCTCGCGACAATCTCCCACCCTCGAGTCCGCACTGCTTCTCTCCTCATGCAAACCAAGAATAGCCGCTAACACCGCTGCTGCGGTACGGCGTCACCGCCCAATTCTACCGCCATTGTGACCACCACTCTCCTGCGTCTTCCCGCGGTACTATCTGCAGATGAAGGGAACGGAGGAGGCATGACACAGCCATTGCGTCTCGTGATTGGCGGCGGTGGCACCGGTGGTCACACCGTACCAGCCCTCGCAGCATTGGACGCATTGCGCGCTCAAATCGATGTGGAAGTGCTCTGGATCGGTTCACGCCGCGGCGTCGAACGACGCTTTGCTGAGCAGAACACTATTCTCTTCCGGTGGATTCCCACCGGGAAACTCCGCCGGGATCCGACCCCGCGTACGCTCCTTGACCTCGCCGCCGTCCCTCTCGGTATTCTCGCTGCAGCTTCTTTGATTCGTACTTTCCGCCCAGATGTGGTCTTCGCAACAGGTGGGTACGTCAGTGTGCCCGTCGTCATCGGTGGCTGGCTCAATCGCGTTCCAATCGTCATCCACGAGCAGACGGCCATCGCGGGTCTTGCGACACGGATTGCCGCACGGTTCGCTGACGCAGTCGCGATTTCCTTCGAAGCGACGCGTCCACTACTCAGGCGCAGGAGGTCCGCGATCGTCCACACTGGCCTCCCAATCCGCCGTGAACTCTTCCGAGGCGACGCCCAACGTGCTCTCGCGCACTTCGGTTTTACCAAGGATCTCCCACTCGTCTATGTGACTGGCGGCGTTCTGGGCGCACACGCACTCAATCAGGCTATCGCCGCCGCCTTACCTGACCTTGTGAAGAGCGTTCAAGTGTTGCACCAGTGCGGGCCAGCACGCATCAATGGCGATTTGCCTCGCTTGGTCGAGCGACGCAGCACGCTTCCGTATCCGCTGCAAAGACGATACGCGGTGGTCGAGTTTCTCACCGAGGAACTCCCAGATGTCTATGCCGCCGCCGATCTCGTCATCAGCCGGGCTGGTGCCAGCACCGTCGCCGAACTCGCCGCACTCGGCAAACCCGCGATTCTCGTCCCTCTCCCTGGGGCACGCGGCGACGAGCAGACCGCCAACGCGCGCCTGCTCAATGATCTCGGGAGCGCGATTCTCCTGCCACAGCGCGACTTGACCCCTCAACGTATCGTCGCACTGGTCGAGCGATTGGTTGCGGACCGAGAAGCACTTGCGGCAATGGGACAACGGGGAAAGGTTCTGGCCGTTCCCGACGCAGCTGAGCGCCTGGCAGACCTCATCCAGGCGACAGCTCGCTCCCGTTCTGCCGCGAACGCACCGCCTGTGCCGCGAGCGAGCTGACCGCCTCGGCTAACGAACGAATGGGGAGCAATCGGAGTTCGGTAGACTTGCTCGCCACTCGGCTGGATGCTGGGACGACCGCACGCTCGAAACCCAACCTCGCAGCTTCCTGCAACCGACGCTCCAAGGCATGGACACCGCGGACCTCGCCCGCCAGTCCAAGCTCGCCAATGTAGACGGCCGAAGGATCCAGTGGAATCCCGCTCGCTGACGAGGCGATCGCAAGTGCGACCCCGAGGTCCGCTGCTGGCTCGACGAGACGAATACCGCCGGTCACATTCACGAACACGTCCTGGTCCGCAAGGCGAAGCCCTGCATGCTTCGTCAGCACAGCGACAAGCAGCTGCAAGCGTGTGGCATCGAATCCCGTGGCAACACGGCGAGGCGTTCCGTAGCCAGCTGGGCTTGTCAGCGCTTGTACCTCGATCAGGATTGGACGCGTGCCTTCCAGCGCAACGACGACCGCACTTCCTGGGGCATCCCGAACTCGCTCGGCGAGGAACAACTCCGAAGGATTCCCAACATCCCGCAGTCCCGAATCGGTCATCTCAAAGACGCCGATCTCGTTCGTCGACCCGAACCGGTTCTTTACCGCGCGCAGAATTCGGTGCTGGTAAAAGCGTTCCCCCTCCAGGTAGAGGACCACGTCGACCATATGCTCAACTACCCGCGGACCAGCAATCAAGCCTTCCTTCGTGACGTGACCGACCAAGAAAATAGGCGTCGCAGTCTGTTTTGCGAACCGGAGGAGCTGCGCTGTACAGTCGCGGAGCTGCGATACGCTACCTGGCGAGGATTCGAGCGCGGTCAGATAGACAGTCTGAATGGAATCGACGACGATCATCGTCGGCCGGAGTTCCTCAGCAGTCTCGAGTACACGATCGAGAGCTGTCTCGGGGAGAACAACAACGCCATCACTGACGGACCCGAGTCGATCGGCGCGGAGCTTAATCTGTTCCGGCGATTCCTCCGCTGCCACGTACAGGACCTCCTGACCGTATTCCGCTAAACGGAGAGCGACCTGCAACAGGAGCGTCGACTTCCCGATGCCGGGATCGCCCCCGAGCAGAACCAGTGATCCGGGGACAAGACCTCCGCCAAGCACGCGGTCGAACTCCGGCAAGCCAAGCGTGAGACGTCGTCCCTCGGCACTCCTCACTTGAGAAAGACGCTGTGGTCGCGTTCCACCGCCTGTCTCAGGGGCCATCCCGGAGGACGACTCGACCGTCTTCTCGACCATCGAGCCCCACGCTCCACACGACGGACACCGCCCGAAGTACCCCGGACTCTCCAGGCCGCAGGCCTGACAAGTCCACACTGTTCTCCGCCGCTGACGCCCTCGTGACACGCTGCCCCCGATCAGTTAACGCGAACACTCGTTCGCCCAGAAGTATAACGAATGCGGCGCCGGAGAACTCCGGCGCCGCATTCCTGCCAATACCAATCTCAGTTAGGAGACAGTGCTGAGAACCTCTGCTGGCTCGATCGTCAGGAGCTCGTCCCGCACGTCAATGAGTACGGTTGAGCCTGGCTTGAAGCGTCCCGCCAGAATCGCCTCGGCCAGCGGATCTTCGATCAGGTTCTGGATGATCCGCCGCAGTGGCCGCGCGCCGAACTGCCGATCGTAACCGCGCTTTGCCAAAAGATCCTTGGCAGCGTCGGTCACCTCCAGGCCAATTTGCTGCTCCGCGAGTTGCTTCCGAATCCGTTTCAACTCCAGGTCAACGATTTGACGCACGTGCCCAGGCGTCAGCGGATGGAAGACGATCACCGCGTCGATCCGGTTGAGGAACTCCGGCCGGAAGGTCTGCTTCAACTGCGAGAGCACTTTGTCCTTCATCGCCTGGTAGTCAATCTGCGCCTTCTTCGTCGGATCCTCAGCCACAGCGAAGCCCAGTGTGCCCTCGCGCTGAATCAACTCCGCGCCGATGTTCGAAGTCATGATCAAGATCGTATTCCGGAAGTCAACGCGCCGGCCCTTCGCATCCGTGAGATTCCCATCCTCCATAATCTGCAGGAGGATGTTAAACGCTTCCGGATGCGCCTTCTCAATTTCGTCGAGAAGAATGACCGAGTAGGGCTTCCGCCGTACCGCCTCCGTCAGCTGCCCACCTTCCTCGTAGCCGATGTACCCCGGAGGCGCCCCGACCAAGCGCGACACTGTGTGCCGCTCCATGAACTCGCTCATATCGATCTTGATGAGCGCATCCTCACTTCCGAACATGAATTCGGCCAGAGCGCGTGCCAACAATGTCTTCCCAACCCCGGTCGGCCCGAGGAAGATGAAGGTCCCAATTGGCCGCCGCGGATCCTTCAGACCAGCCCGTGCACGTCGCACAGCCCGCGCGAGCGTCGAGATCGCCTCGTCCTGCCCGATCACACGCTCGTGCAGTGCCTCCTCCATGTGTAGCAGCCGCTCGCTCTCCTCGGTATGCAAGCGGGTGAGCGGGATGCCGGTCCACATGGAGACGACCTGTGCGATGTCCTCCTCCGTCACAACGGGCTCTTCCTGCCCTTGCTCCTCCCGCCAATGCTGCTCGAGCTCCTGGATGCGCTGCACCAGCTGCCGCTCACGCTCGCGGAGCTCTGCTGCCAACTCGAACTCCTGGCTTGCCACCGCCGCATCCAGCTCACGACGCAGCGACTCCAAGCCGCGCCGCGCTTCCTTGAGCGACGGCGGTGAAGCCGAGCGGTACATGCGCACGCGCGATGCAGCCTCGTCCACGAGATCGATCGCCTTGTCCGGGAGGAACCGATCAGTCACGTAGCGGGCAGCAAGCACCGCTGCCGCATGGAGCGCACCGTCTGAGATCTTCAGCCTGTGGTGCTCCTCGTACCGCTCGCGGATCCCCTTCAAGATCTCGATCGTTTCCTCCACGGTCGGCTCATTGACGATAACCGGCTGGAAGCGCCGCTCCAGGGCAGCATCGCGCTCGATGTACTTCCGGTATTCATCGAGCGTTGTCGCGCCGATCGTCTGCACCTCTCCGCGCGAGAGCGCCGGCTTCAGGATGTTCGCAGCATCAACGGCACCCTCGGCCGCACCAGCACCAACCAGGGTATGGAGTTCGTCGATGAAGAGAATCGTGCCGGATTCCTTCACCTCGGCGACGATCTTCTTCAGCCGCTCTTCAAACTCCCCACGGTACTTGGTTCCTGCCACCAGTGCTCCGATATCGAGCGCGACAAGACGCTTCCCCTGCAACGGCTCTGGTACATCGCCAGCGACAATCCGCTGCGCCAGACCCTCCACGATTGCCGTCTTCCCGACACCCGGTTCCCCAATCAGTGCCGGGTTGTTCTTTGTGCGCCGTGACAGAATCTGCATGACGCGCTCGATCTCATTCTGGCGCCCGATGACTGGGTCAAGCTTCCCCAAACGAGCAGCTTCGGTCAGGTCGAACCCCAGCGCATCGAGATACGGCGTCTTTGTCTGTTGTGCACGCTGCTGATAGGCCGTGCCTTGAGCCAGGACCTGCAGCACCTGCTGGCGCACCTTCTCCAGGTTCACCCCAAGGCTCTCCAGCACTCCAGCAGCGATCCCCTCGCCCTCACGGACGAGACCCAGCAGGAGGTGCTCTGTGCCAATGTAGTGGTGTCCAAGACGACGCGCCTCGTCGACCGCATACTCAATGACCTTGCGCGCTCGAGGAGTCAGCCCGATCTCACCGACGACCGTACTCTCCCCGCGCCCAATGATGAACTCGACGGCGCTCCGCACCTTGGGCAACTGCACGCCCATGCTCTGCAGCACGCGCGCAGCGACCCCTTCCCCTTCGCGCACAAGGCCGAGGAGCAGATGCTCCGTCCCGATGTAGTTGTGATTGAACCGCCGCGCTTCTTCCTGCGCCAGCGCGAGCACTTTCCGTGCTCGTTCCGTGAACTTTTCGAACTTATCCGCCATAGCACACTCTCCCGGGCGAACACCCGTTTCCCTTGTCTCGAGAGATGTTGATAAAGGCGCTGTGGCGTGTAACCCCGCACGCCCTCGGCTACTGCGTCTCACCTCCTGCACCGATGAAGTGTACTCCCCTTGGGCACTCTCTCCAAATCCCGGGGAGCCATCTGTCAGGAAGCCGGAGCCCCCAGATGGGAGGCTGGGGGCTCCGGACGCAGTTCTCCAGGACGTTTTGGTCTCGCCACTGTGTTGTGCGACGTGCTTTGCTGGTGAGACTTAGGCGTCTCCACCATGTTCGGCCGGTGGTTCTTCGTCCTCCGGCTCGATGTCGACATCCGCCTCGACAGGCTCCTCGCCCTCGGGGGCATACGGAGTAATACCCCG